>DATCMN010000190.1:0-6369 GCA_036563405.1 Naasia sp.
CACTCTTCGGAGCGCGGACTGGCTCGCGCCAGCCTCGCCCGGCGCACCTCGTCCGTCCGGGCGCTCTGCGGGTGGCTCGCCCGTCAGGGGCTCCTCGCCGTCGACCCGTCGCTGCGGCTGCGTACCCCGAAGGCCCACAGCACCCTTCCGCGCGTCCTCACCGCAGGCGGCGTCGAGCAGCTCCTCGCCGAGTTGGAGGCGCGGGCGGCGGAGGGTTCGGCCGGCGCGGTGCGTGATCTGGCGGTGATCGAACTCCTGTACGCGTCGGCGCTTCGGGTGTCCGAGCTGTGCGGTCTCGACGTGGACGACGTCGACCGGGAGAGGCTCACCGTCCGCGTCACCGGCAAGGGCGACAAGCAGCGCGTCGTGCCGTTCGGCGTTCCCGCCGCCCGCGCCCTCGACAGGTATGCGGCCGAGGGGCGACCGCTGCTGGTCGCCGGGGCAACGCCGGCACTGTTCCTCGGCGACCGGGGCGGCCGACTCGGCTCCCGCTCGGTGTACCGCCTGGTCGCCCGACTTCTCGAGTCCCTGCCCGGCTCCGGCCCGGCCGGCCCGCACACCCTCCGGCACACCGCCGCGACGCACCTGCTGGACGGGGGAGCGGATCTCCGAGCCGTGCAGGAGATGCTCGGCCATGCCAGCCTCGGCACGACCCAGATCTACACGCATGTCTCCGCCGAGCGGCTCAAACGCGCGTACGAGCAGGCGCACCCCCGAGCCTGACGCCGACGCGTCGCCGAGGGGCAGCAAGACAGCACGCTCCACGCCTCCGAGGAGCGCGAGCGGCGACAGGTAGCGGCCGTCCAGGCGCGCGCCCAGGTGCAGGCAGTCCTCCGCGCAGTGCCCCGCCGTCGGCGCGAGCACGCCCACCACCGCGCCCCGGGCCACCGACTCGCCTCCGCGCACCGACGGCTCGACCGGCTCGAAGCTCGACATGATGCCGTCCCCGTGCCGGATGGCGAGCACAGGTCGTCCGCCGACCGGGCCGGCGAACGACACGACTCCGTCAGCGGGCGCGAGCACCGGTGTGCCCGCGGGCACCGAGATGTCGATCCCGCGGTGGCCGGCCGCATAGGGCGTGGGCGGCGCCCGGTACGGCTTCCCGAGGACGCCGTGCACCGGCCACGACCAGGGCGATTCGATGCCACGAGCCGCAGACGCGACGGGCCCGCCGACCGACGCGGCCACCGCAGCGCCGGCGGCCACCAGAAGGAGCAGGAGCAGACGCGGCGGCGGAGTCATGACGGCCACCATGCGCGCTCATCCCGGCATCGGAGAGCCGACCGCAGAACCTGAGGAGAAGCTCGTGTATCGCCCGCCGGGGGAGGAGCGCAAGGTCTGCTGGCGCGCGCGGACCCGATGCCAGGATGCCCGCGGAGGAACAATGACAACCAAGACCTCGACCGACGGGAAGATCGACGCGAAGCTCCGCCGCCGCGTCACCGCCCTCGCCATCGCGGCCGCCGTGGGCGGATTCCTGTTCGGCTTCGACTCCTCGGTCATCAACGGCGCCGTCGACGCGATCGAGCAGCAGTTCGGCATCCAGGGCTTCCTGCAGGGCTTCGCCGTCGCCATCGCGCTCATCGGCTGCGCGGTCGGCGCATACATCGCCGGTGGCCTCGCGGACCGCTTCGGGCGGCGCGCGGTGATGCTGATCGGCGCGATCCTCTTCCTCGTCAGCTCGCTCGGCGCCGGCTTCGCCTTCGGCGTGTGGGACTTCATGTTCTGGCGGCTCGTCGGCGGCCTCGGCATCGGCGTCGCCTCCGTCATCGCGCCCACCTACATCGCGGAGGTCGTGCCCGCCGCGGTGCGCGGCCGGCTGGCCTCCCTGCAGCAGCTGGCGATCACCCTGGGCATCTTCGCCGCGCTGCTCTCCGACGCCCTGCTGGCCGGGATCGGCGACCCCGACCCGCTGCGCCCCCTCCTCGGCCTCGAGGCCTGGCGCTGGATGTTCCTCGTCGGCGTCGTCCCCTCCGTCGTCTACGGCTTCCTCGCCTGGCGCCTGCCCGAGTCGCCCCGCTACCTGCTCGCGAAGGACAAGGAGGACGAGGCGCGGGAGGTCCTCGCCACGATCCAGCCGCAGGGCGAGATCGACGACGAGGTCGGTGCCATACGCGACAACATCCGGGAGGACCGGGAGAACGAGCGGAAGTCGACGCTCCGGGGCTCCGCGCTCGGGCTGCAGCCGGTCGTCTGGATCGGCCTGGCCCTGAGCATCTTCCAGCAGGCCGTCGGCATCAACGTGATCTTCTACTATTCGACCACCCTGTGGAGCGCTGTGGGATTCCAGGACGCCTTCCTGATCTCGGTGATCACTTCCGTGGTGAACGTGGCGGTCACCTTCATCGCCATCGGATTCGTGGACAAGGTGGGCCGCCGGCCGATGCTCCTAGCCGGATCGGCGGGCATGGCCGTAACGCTCGCCGCCATGGCGCTCGCCTTCAGCCAGGCGCAGCTCGTGGACGACAAGCTGACCCTGCCCGAGCCGTGGGGCCTTGTCGCCCTCGTGGCCGCGAACCTGTTCGTGGTGTTCTTCGGTGCCACCTGGGGCCCGCTCGTGTGGGTGCTGCTCGGCGAGATCTTCCCCAACCGGATCCGCGCGAAGGCGCTCGGCGTCGCCGCGGCCGCCCAGTGGCTCGCGAACTTCGCCGTCACGCTCACCTTCCCGGTCTTCTCCGACTTCTCGCTCACCTTCACCTACGGCCTCTACGCGGTCTTCGCCGTGCTGTCGCTCGCGTTCGTGTTCTTCTTCGTCCCCGAGACGAAGGGCGTGAAGCTGGAGGACGTCGGCGGGCTCGTGTTCGGTCGAGTCGAGAAGGCGGCAGCGCGGAACTGACGGTCCTGGAGCCGCCGGAGAGCAGGCACGGGGCGGGGAAGGCCGCCGGGCGGGCGCCGGAGCGCTGCGTCGGTCGCCCGTGACAGGCTGGGATGCGTGACGGACACCCGCTCCGAGGCCCTCGACATCCTGCGCACCCTGGTCGGTCGAGACGGCGCCGACTTCCATGAGGGACAGTTCGAGGCCATCTCGGCACTCGTCGACGACCGGCGACGGGCGCTCGTCGTGCAGCGCACGGGCTGGGGCAAGTCCGCGGTCTACTTCGTCGCGACGCTCCTGCTGCGCCGACGCGGCGCCGGCCCGACAATCCTCGTATCACCGCTGCTGGCGCTCATGCGCGACCAGATCGCGGCGGCGGCCCGTGCCGGCGTCCGGGCGGTCGCCATCAACTCCACCAACCCGCACGAATGGGCTGAAGTCCGCGCCGCGCTCGAGTCCGACCGCGTCGACGTGCTGCTCGTCTCGCCGGAGCGGCTCAACAACCCGACGTTCCGCGAAGAGCAGCTGCCGGCCCTGGTGCAGGGCATCGGCATGCTGGTCGTCGACGAGGCGCACTGCATCTCGGACTGGGGTCACGACTTCCGACCCGACTATCGCCGCCTGCGGGAACTCATCGCGATCATGCCGGCCGGCGTCCCCGTGCTGGCGACGACCGCGACCGCGAACTCGCGGGTCGTGACGGACGTCGCAGAGCAGCTGTCCCCTCCCGCGCCGACCGCGCAGCCGGCGGCGGACGCCGTCGAGCAGTCAGTCCACACCATCCGCGGCCCATTGGCCCGTGCCTCCCTCCGCCTCGGGGTGCTCGCCCTCCCCGATGCCGCCGCGCGCCTCGCCTGGCTGCTCACGCACCTGGGTGACCTCCCCGGGTCCGGCATCATCTACACCCTCACCGTGTCCGCGGCCGAGGACACCGCCCGCCTGCTCCGCGAGGCCGGACACGACGTCCGCGCGTACACGGGCCAGACCGACCCCGGCGAGCGGGAGGCGTCGGAAGCGGCGCTCAAAGACAACCGGGTGAAGGCCCTCGTCGCGACGAGCGCACTCGGCATGGGCTTCGACAAGCCGGACCTCGGGTTCGTGCTGCACCTCGGCGCCCCCAGCTCCCCGGTCGCCTACTATCAGCAGGTCGGTCGTGCGGGACGCGCCACCGACAACGCCGACGTGCTCCTCCTTCCCGGCCCCGAAGACCAGGCGATCTGGTCCTACTTCGCCACCGCGTCGATGCCCTCGCAGGAGCTCGCGAATGCGGTGCTCGACGAGCTCGCGCTGGAGGACGGCGCTCCGCTCTCGACCCCGGCGCTCGAGGCGCGCGTGAACATCCGCCGCACCCGCCTCGAACTGCTGCTCAAGGTGCTCGATGTCGACGGCGCCGTGCAGCGCGTCCGCGGCGGCTGGATCGGCACGGGCCGGCCGTGGACCTACGACGAGGATCGCTACCGACGCATCGCCGCGGAGAGGGTCGCCGAACAGCAGCACATGCTCGAGTACGAGCGGACGACCGACTGTCGCATGGCGTATCTGCAGCGCTCCCTCGACGACGCGACGGCGACCCCGTGCGGCCGCTGCGACAACTGCGCGGGCGCCTGGTTCCCCACCGGGGCGTCGACCGCAGCCGCGGCCCGCGCGTTCTCGTCGCTCGAGCGCGTCGGTGTCCCCATCGAGCCGCGCGCGCAGTGGCCCACCGGAGCCGACAGGCTCGGCGTCCCGGTCAGGGGGAACATCCCGCCGGCTGAGCGCATGCTCGAGGGGCGCGCCCTCGCACGGCTCACCGACATCACCGCCGCGGGGCGCTGGTGCCGGGAGCTGCTGGCGGCGGGCACGCCGGATGCGCCTGCCTCGCCGGAGCTGATCGCCGCGTGCATCCGGGTCCTCGCCGACTGGCCGTGGGAGCAGCGGCCGACGACGGTGGTGTCGATGCCTTCCCGATCGCGCCCGCTGCTGATCGGATCGGTCGCGCGCGGCATCGCCGACGCCGGCAGGCTCCGCCATCTCGGATCGCTGGAGTACTCAGGGCTCGGTCCCGCAGGCGAGCCGGGCGGCAACAGCGCGTACCGCCTCGCGGCGGTCTGGGATGGGCTGGTGGCGCCGACCGGGCTGATCGGGACGCCGGCCGATGACCCGGACCCGGTGCCCCGGGGACCGGTGCTGCTGATCGACGACTTCGCAGACTCGCGCTGGACGCTCACAGTCGCGTCACGTGCGCTGCGGCTGGCGGGAGCGCCCGTCGTGCTCCCGTTCGCGCTCGCCCTCCGCGGCTGATCCCCGCTCGCCCCGCGGATCCGCGCTCCCTGGTAGGCTGAACGACGCACTCCGCTCGTCGGGGTGACTTCGCGTGCCCACCCAGGCCTCCGCAGCCACCGGTCCCCGCAACGGGGCGGCTGTCGTGCCGGGCACCAGGATCCGCGGCCATTCGGTCGCGGTACGCAACCGAATCGGTGTTCCGCGCCCGCGTGCGCGAGCGCCGGGAACAGGAGTACGGCCGTGGCCGTCGTCACCATCCGCCAGCTGCTCGACAGCGGCGTCCACTTCGGGCACCAGACCCGCCGCTGGAACCCGAAGGTCAAGCGCTTCATCCTCACCGAGCGCAGCGGGATCCACATCATCGACCTGCAGCAGTCGCTCGCCTACATCGACAAGGCGTACGACTTCGTCAAGGAGACCGTCGCGCACGGCGGCACCATCCTCTTCGTGGGCACCAAGAAGCAGGCCCAGGAGGCCATCGCCGAGCAGGCGACCCGCGTCGGCCAGCCCTACGTGAACCAGCGCTGGCTCGGCGGTCTGCTCACCAACTTCACCACCGTCCACAAGCGCCTCAACCGGCTCAAGGAGCTCGACCTCGTCGACTTCGAGGACACCACCAAGGGCTACACCAAGAAGGAGCTGCTGATCCAGCGTCGCGAGCGCGACAAGCTGGAGAAGACGCTCGGCGGTATCCGCAACCTGGGCAAGACGCCGTCGGCGATCTGGGTCGTCGACTCGAAGCGCGAGCACCTCGCCGTCGATGAGGCCAAGAAGCTGGGCATCCCGGTGATCGGCATCCTCGACACCAACGCCGACCCGGACGAGCTCGCCTACCCGATCCCGGGCAACGACGACGCGATCCGCAGCGTCGCCCTGCTGACCCGGATCATCGCGGACGCCGCGGCCGAAGGCCTCATCCAGCGTCACCAGAAGCCGTCCGAGGGCGAGCCCGCCGAGCCCCTCGCCGAATGGGAGCGCGAGCTCCTCGAGGCCGGCCAGGCCGACGAGGCCCCCGCAGCCGAGGCTCCGGCCGAGGCGCCCGCCGCCGAGGAGGAGGCTGCCGCCGCCGAGGCGCCCGCCGCCGCGGAGGAGGCTCCCGCCGCGGATACCCCCACCGAGGAGCCCGCAGGCGACGCGCCCGCGTACGAGAACGACGCGGACGCGAAGGCCGACGCCGACCTCACGGAGCAGGCTGACGAGAGCGTCGTCGCCGAGCACGCCCCGGAGACGCAGGAGCAGGTCGAGGCCAAGAACGAGGCCGCGGCGACCGAGTCGGAGAAGAAGCCGGCGAC
>DATCMN010000206.1:0-3117 GCA_036563405.1 Naasia sp.
AGCTGACGTCGGTGACGGTGTCCCGCGCGATGTCGAGGGTCATCCCCTTGTGGGCGCGGAGCCGCGTGTACTCGGCCGCGAACCTCTCGCGGAGCTCCGGGTCCGAGGTGCTGACGACCTGCGCGCCGGACAGATCGGCGCCGAGCGCGCCCGCGCGGGCACGGACCTCCTCCTCCTCGCCGAGGATCGTCAGCCGCGCCCCTCCCCGGCGCAGCAGCCGATCCGCGGCCCGCAGGATCCTGTCGTCGGTGCCCTCGGGCAGGACGATGTGGGCTTCCGCCGCGCGCGCCTGCTCGAGCAGCTGATGCTCGAACATCAGCGGCGTGACGACACTGGTGCGCGGCACCGCGAGGAGGTCGACCAGGGCCTTCCGATCGACGCTGCGCTCGAACAGCGCGAGCGCCTGGTCGTACTTCGCGCGCGACTCCGCAGCGAGCCGTCCGCGGCTGCGGGTGACCCGCACCGTGGTCTCGTAGGTGCCGAGCGGGGTGGAGACGATGGGGAGGGTGACCTCGACGCCTGCGAGGAGCCGCTCGATCTGCTCCGGCAGCTCGAAGCCGCCGTTCAGGAGGATGCCCGCGAGCGACGGGTAGGTGCCGGACGCCTGCGCCAGGAGTGCGGCGATCAGGACCTCGACCCTGTCGCCGGGCACCACCACCACGGCGCCCTCGGTGAGCCGGGGAAGCACGTTCACCATCGACATGCCTGCCACGACCACGCCGAACACGGGGCGCTGCAGCAGGGTCGCGTCGCCCTTCACGAGCGTGCCGCCGGTCGCTGTGAGCAGATTCTGCATGGTGGGGGCGACGAGCAGCGGGTCCTCGGGGATCGTCCACACCGGGACGGGGTGCTCCGACAGCGTGAGCCCCACGGTGAAGCGCACGGCCGATCCGATGGCCGGGTCGACGCGGTTCGCGACGACCGCGAGGAGGGCGGCGTGCTCGGAGCGCAGCTCCTCGACGGCGACCTCGGTGAGCTGCGCGATCTCGTCAGCCGTGCGGGCCCGGCCCGAGCCGAAGCGGTCTCCCCCGGCGCTGCGGCCGCCCACCACGAGCACCACCGGCGCGCCCAGATTGGCGGCGACTCGCGCGTTGAAGGACAGCTCCGTCGGGGTGCCGACGTCGGTGTAGTCGCTGCCGAGGATCACGACCGCCCCGCACTGCTCCTCGACCGCCTTGTACCGCTCGACGATGCGGGAGAGCGCCGCCTCCGGGTTGGCGTGCACGTCGTCGTAGGAGACTCCGATGCAGGTCTCGTAGTCGAGGTCGACGCCGTCGTGCTCGAGGAGCAGCTCGAGCACGTAGTCGCGCTCGGCCACTGAGCGCGCCACCGGGCGGAAGACGCCGACGCGGTCGACCTCCTGCGACAGGGTGTCGAGCACGCCCAGGGCGACAGTCGACTTGCCGGTGTCGCCCTCCGGGCTGGCGATGAACACGCTGCGGGTGCCGAGGGCCATGACGCCCAGCCTATTGAGCCGAACCTCGGAGCCGGGTGCGGGTGCGGGGACCGCTCCCGGTACAGGCTGGTCCGGGTCAGGCGCGCAGGAGCGCCTCGAGGGTGAGTCCCAGGCACGCCGTCGCCGCCAGGCCCGCGAGCAGGGCGGCCGCGAGCTTCCGCGGGCCGCGCGGGTAGCCGAGGACGAGCGCCGTCGTGTACGCCGCCGGCGGCACGAGGATCGCCGCGCCGAGCACCAGCCAGGCGTACGAGTTCAGCGGGTGGCCGGCCGCGTCGGCGAAGGCGAGGAGCGCGAGGAGGTTGGCGACCGCCTCCACCAGATCCCAGGCGAAGAGGACGCCGAACCCGATCGCGATGCCCAGGGCGGCGAACCGGGGCCGCGCGGCCTCGGCGGTGCTCCGCCGCCGCACCCGGCGCGGCGCCTGCTCCCCGATCCCCGCAGTCGGCGGCATGGCGGAGGACACGGGGTTCCCCGCGAGCGCGCTGCGGGGCACCGGCAGAGCGGCGGCCTCCTGCGCGGGCAGCTCGCCGGTCTCGGGGTGGTCGGGGTCCGTCACGCGGCACCGATCAGCAGCGGCACGGGCGCGAGGACGAGGACGCCCAGGGCGAGCCCGAGCAGGCGGGAGCGGTCCGTGCGGGACAGCCACAGCACGGTGCCGGCCCAGACGAGCGGGGCGAGCACGGCGAGCAGCTGACCCGCCGCGTAGAGCACCGTGGCCGGGCCGCCGGCCGGCTCGAACGGATTGCGCAGCCACGCGGCGATCCAGCCGGCGGCGTAGGCGAGGAGGACGAGCAGCAGGAGCGCGGGGGCCACCAGCCGCACTACCGGCCGGCCCCGCCGGCGCACGCCTCTCCCCTCCCCCATCCCCTCATCTTCCCCGACGACGGCGAAGGGCGCCGCCCCTTCTGGGAGCGGCGCCCTGCTGTCCGGTCACCGAGTCGCCCAGTCTTCGGGCAGCTCGACGTCCAGTTGCCCGAGATCTGGGCAAGTCGGTGCGACGTGCGGTGCGGTCAGCGCGCTGCAGAACCCTCGGTGTAATCCGCGTCCGTCTGCTTCCAGGCGAAGAGCGCGCGCAGCTCGCGGCCGGTGGCCTCGATCGGGTGCTTCTCGCCCTTCTCGCGGAGGGCCGTGAACTCGGGGCCGCCGGCGTCCTGGTCGTCGATGAACCGCTTCGCGAACGCGCCGCTCTGGATGTCGGCGAGGACGGCCTGCATGTTCTCCTTGACGTGCGGATCGATCACGCGGGGGCCGGAGACGTAGTCGCCGTACTCGGCGGTGTCGGAGACGCTCCAGCGCTGCTTCGCGATGCCGCCCTCCCACATGAGGTCGACGATCAGCTTGAGCTCGTGCAGCACCTCGAAGTAGGCGACCTGCGGCTGGTAGCCGGCCTCGGTGAGGGTCTCGAAGCCGTACTGGACGAGCTGGGAGACGCCGCCGCAGAGGACGGCCTGCTCGCCGAAGAGGTCCGTCTCGGTCTCCTCGGTGAACGTGGTCTTGATGCCGCCGGCACGGAGGCCGCCGATCGCCTTCGCGTACGACAGGGCGAGGTCCCAGGCGGAGCCCGTGGCGTCGTTCTCGACCGCGACGATCACCGGGACGCCCCGTCCGGCCTCGTACTCGCGGCGGACCGTGTGGCCGGGGCCCTTGGGTGCGACCATGAA
>DATCMN010000218.1:0-1875 GCA_036563405.1 Naasia sp.
CGCTGACCTGCGCGCGGTAGTCGGTGACGGCCTCCCCCACCAGCCGCACGTAGAGGTCGAACCCGACGCCGGCGATGTGGCCGGACTGCTCGCCACCCAGGAGGTTGCCCGAGCCGCGGATCTCGAGGTCCTTCATCGCCACCGCCATGCCGGCGCCGAGGTCGGTGTTGTGCGCGATCGTCGTCAGCCGGTCGACCGAGGTCTCGGTCAGCGTCCGCGTCGGGTCGTAGGTGAAGTAGGCGTACGCCCGCTCCCGCCCACGGCCGACCCGGCCCCGGATCTGGTGCAGCTGCGAGAGGCCGAAGGTGTCGGCGCGGTCGACGATCAGGGTGTTGGCGTTGGGGATGTCGAGGCCCGACTCGACGATCGTCGTCGCGACCAGGACGTCGTACTCCTTCTCCCAGAAGCCGACCATGATCCGTTCGAGCTCGTGCTCCTTCATCTGGCCGTGGCCGACGGCGACCCGGGCCTCGGGCACCAGCTGGCGGATCTTCGCCGCCGCCTTGTCGATCGACTGCACCCGGTTGTGCACGTAGAAGATCTGGCCTTCGCGGAGCAGCTCGCGCCGGATCGCGGCGCCCACCTGCTTGTCCGAGTAGGGGCCGACGAAGGTGAGGATCGGGTGCCGATCCTCGGGCGGGGTCGCGAGCGTCGACATCTCGCGGATGCCGGTCACCGCCATCTCCAGGGTGCGCGGGATGGGGGTGGCGCTCATCGCGAGGATGTCCACGTTGGTCTTCAGCTTGGTGAGCGCGTCCTTGTGCTCGACGCCGAAGCGCTGCTCCTCGTCGATGATGACCAGCCCGAGGTCTTTGAAGACGAGCGACTCGGAGAGGATCCGGTGGGTGCCGATGACGACGTCGACGCTGCCGTCGGCGAGGCCCTTCAGCGTCTCCTTCACCTCCTTGTCGGTCTGGAATCGGCTGAGGGCGCGCAGAGTGACGGGGAAGCCGGCGAACCGCTCGGTGAAGGTCTCGAGGTGCTGGCGCACGAGCAGCGTGGTGGGCACGAGCATCGCCACCTGCTTGCCGTCCTGCACGGCCTTGAACGCGGCGCGGATCGCGACCTCGGTCTTGCCGAAGCCGACGTCGCCCGCGATCAGCCGGTCCATGGGGATGGGCCGCTCCATGTCGGCCTTCACCTCGTCGATGGTGGTCAGCTGGTCGGGCGTCTCGGCGAACGGGAACGCCTCCTCCAGCTCGCGCTGCCACGGGGTGTCCGGCGGGAAGGCGTGCCCCTTCGACGCCATCCGCGCCGAGTAGAGCTTGACGAGCTCGACCGCGATGTCGCGCACCGCCTTGCGGGCGCGGCCCTTCGCCGCGGCCCAGTCGGATCCGCCCATCTTGCTGAGCTGCGGAGCCTCGCCGCCGACGTAGCGGGTGAGGAGGTCCAGCTGGTCGGTGGGGACGTAGAGCTTGTCGCCCGGGTAGCCGCGCTTGGAGGGCGCGTACTCGAGGAGGAGGAACTCGCGGCTCGTCTTGACCGCGTTGCGGCCCCCGGTGCTCACCTCGCGGGAGACGAGCTCGACGAAGCGGCCGATCCCGTGGGTCTCGTGCACGACGTAGTCGCCGGCCTTCAGCTGCAGCGGATCCACGACGTTCTTGCGGCGGCTCGCGAGCTTCTTGACCTGCCGGGTGTCGTAGCCCGTCGCCCGCCCGAAGAACTCGCGCTCGGTGATCAGGGCGATCTTCGCCTCGGCCTGCTCGAAGCCCGCGTCGAGGGTGCCCTGCACGAGGTAGGCGATGCCCGGCTCGGGGGCTTCGGGGAAGGCGTCGACGAGCCGGCCGGGCAGCTCGCGCTCGGCGAGCACGTCGCGGGTGCGCTCGACGAGGCCTTTGCCGCCGGCGGCAACAGCGACCGACCAGCCGCCTGCGA
>DATCMN010000219.1:0-5215 GCA_036563405.1 Naasia sp.
CGACTCCGCAGCGCTCTACCCGCCGAAGCGCTTCTTCGGCGCGGCGCGCAACATCGAGAACGGCGGCTCGCTCACCATCCTGGCGACCGCGCTCGTCGAGACCGGCTCCAAGATGGACGAGGTCATCTTCGAGGAGTTCAAGGGCACCGGGAACATGGAGCTGCGGCTCTCCCGCTCCCTGGCCGACAAGCGGATCTTCCCCGCCGTCGACGTGAGCGCCTCCGGCACCCGCCGCGAGGAGATGCTGATGGGCGCCGACGAGGTCAAGGTCACCTGGAAGCTGCGCCGCGCGCTGGCCGGGCTCGAGACCCAGCAGGCGCTCGAGGTCGTCCTCGGCAAGCTGAAGGAGACGCAGTCGAACGTGGAGTTCCTCATGCAGATCCAGAAGTCGCTGCCGGGCGCCTCGAACGGCAACGGCCGCACCGAGGACTGATGTTCGAGTCGGTTGCGACGCTGCAGGCCGAGCACGACGAGCTGCAGCACCAGCTCTCCGACCCTGCCCTGCACGCCGACGCCGGGCGCGCCCGGCGCGTCAACCGGCGCTACGCGGAGCTGAGCCGGATCGTCGCCGCGCACGCCGCGTGGCAGGAGCTGACCGACGACCTCGCGGCAGCCCGCGAACTCGCCCGGGAGGACGCCTCGTTCGCCGAGGAGATCCCCGGAATGGAGGCGCAGCTGGCGGCCGCCGAGGAGCGCCTCCGCCGGCTGCTCATCCCGCGCGACCCCGACGACGGGCGCGACGTGATCATGGAGATCAAGGCGGGCGAGGGCGGCGCCGAGAGCGCGCTGTTCGCCGCGGACCTGCTCCGCATGTACCTGCACTACGCAGAGTCGAAGGGCTGGAAGACGGAGCTCCTCGAGCGCACCGAGAGCGACCTCGGCGGCTACAAGGACGTCCAGGTCGCCATCAAGGGCAGCTCGACAGACCCGGCCCAGGGGGTGTGGGCACACCTCAAGTACGAGGGCGGCGTGCACCGCGTGCAGCGGGTGCCGGCCACCGAGTCGCAGGGGCGGATCCACACCTCCGCCGCCGGTGTCCTCGTGTTCCCCGAGGTGGACGAGCCGGAGGAGGTCGCGATCAATCCCAACGACCTCAAGATCGACGTGTTCCGCTCGTCGGGGCCCGGCGGCCAATCGGTCAACACCACCGACTCCGCCGTCCGGATCACCCACCTTCCGACCGGCATCGTCGTGTCGATGCAGAACGAGAAGAGCCAGCTGCAGAACCGCGAGGCCGCGATGCGCGTCCTGCGTGCCCGCATCCTCGCGGCGCAGCAGGAGGCGGCAGACGCCGAGGCGTCCGCCGCGCGGAAGAGCCAGATCCGCACTGTCGACAGGTCGGAGCGGATCCGCACCTACAACTTCCCGGAGAACCGGATCGCGGACCACCGCACCGGCTACAAGTCGTACAACCTCGACCAGGTGATGAACGGCGCGCTCGAGCCGATCGTGCAGTCGGCGATCGCCGCCGACGAGGAGGCCCGGCTCGCCTCCCTCGCCGATGCCTGATCCCGCCGAGTCGCCGAGTTCTGTCGCGGAATCCGGCGAGAACCCGGCAGAACCGGGCACCTCGACAGTCCCTGGGACAGCCCACTCCGCCGACCTGCCCGGTAACAGGGCAACCGGGCATCGAGTCGCCCGAGAACCGGGCAGCTCGGCGGCGCCTGCTGTGGGCGAGGCGCTGCGGGACGCCGCCGTGCGGCTCGCGCGCGCCGGGGTGCCGTCGCCGCAGGCCGACGCCGAGCTGCTGCTCGGGCATGTGCTCGAGGTGAGCCGCGGGCGCGTACACGTGCTCGCGATCACCGGCGCGACGCTGACCGCCGAGCAGGGCGATTCCCTCGACGCGCTCGTGCTGCGCCGCTGCGCCCGCGAGCCGCTGCAGCACCTCACGGGGCGGGCGTCCTTCCGCGGGCTCGAGCTCGCCGTCGGGCCCGGTGTGTTCGTGCCGCGACCGGAGACCGAGTCGGTCGCGCAGGTCGCGATCGACGCCCTCCGCGCGGCGCCCGAGCCCGCGCCTGTCGCGGTGGACCTCGGCACAGGGAGCGGCGCCCTCGCCTTCGCACTCGCCGCCGAGGTGCCGCGCGCAACGGTCGTCGGGGTCGAGAACTCGCCGGCTGCGTACGTCTGGACCCGGCAGAACCTGCGCGACACCGGCCTGACGAACGCCCGCCTCGTCTTCGCCGACCTCGCCGACGCCCTCCCGGAGCTCGACGGCACGGTGGCCGTCGTCGTCAGCAACCCGCCCTACATCCCGCTCGGCGCCGTCCCGCGCGACCCCGAGGTGCGCCTGCACGACCCGGCGGCGGCGCTCTACGGCGGCGAGGACGGTCTCGACGTCGTCCGCGCCGTCTCCCGGACCGCGCTCCGGCTCCTCCGACCGGGCGGCGTCCTGGTCCTCGAGCACGGCGAGCTGCAGGGCGCCGACATCCGCGCGCTGCTCGCCGCCGACGGCTGGCACGGCCCCGCCACCCTTCCCGACCTCACCGGCCGGCCCCGAACCACCACCGCCACCCCGGGCAGGCCCGGCTAACGGCAACGTTCCGGCCTGACGGCAACCGCAGATCGTTGCCAATAGGCCGGAACGTTGCCGTTCAGCGTGCGGATGCCGCACTGACGAAGAGCTCCGGGCTCTTCCTAGACTCCGGGGATGCCCCTCCGCGCGACTCCCTTCGGGCTGCTCTGGGTCTCGCAGGCGCTGTCCGCGCTCGGCACCAGCATCTCGTCGCTCGCGTACCCGCTCCTCGTGCTCGACCTGATCGGGTCGGGTGTGGCGGCAGGCGCCGTCGCGGCGGTGGCCGCCGCCACCGGACTGGTCGCGAAGCTGCCCGGCGGCCTCGCCGCGGACCGGCTGAGGGTGCGGGAGCTGATGCTCGCGATGGACGCCGTCCGCGCCGTCGTGATCGGCTCGCTGGCCGCCGCGGTGCTCGCCGGCGTCGCGACCCTGCCGCTCGTGCTCGCCGCCGTGGCGATCGAGGTCGCCTGTGGCTCCCTCTTCGGCCCGGCGGAGTTCGGGCTGCTGCGCTTGCTGGTGCCGGCCGAGGAGCGGGCGCTGGCGGTTGGCCGGATGCAGTCGCGGAGTGCGGCGGCGGGGCTGATCGGACCGGTCCTCGGCGGAGCGCTCTACGGGATCGCGCCGGCGCTGCCCTTCGCTGCCGATGCGGTGAGCTACCTCGCGAGCCTCGTGTGCGTGCTGCTCCTCCGGGGTCCGGGCCGCAGCGCCCGGGGGACGGGCGCCGCGCTGCGGGATGAGCTGTCGGCGGGCTGGCGCTGGCTGCGTTCCGAGCGGTTCCTGTTCGCCGCCGGGATCTGGACGGCCTGCCTGCTCGCGGTGTTCGGCGGTGTGGGCCTCGCCCTGCTGATCCTCGCCCGCGACCGCGGCGCAGGCCCCGCAGAGCTCGGCGTGATGTTCGCGATCAGTGCGGCGGGCGGACTCGTGGGAGCGCTGCTCACCCCCGCGGTCCAGCGCCGCTGGCGCCCTCGGACGATCCTCCGGGTCGCGGCCGCCGTCGACACGGCCGTGACCCTGGCCCTGCTGCCGATCGGCGACCCCTACCTCATCGGCGTCGCCGGCGGCGTCGCGTTCCTCCTCGCGCCCACCGTCAGTGCGACGCTGTTCGGCGAGGTGTCCCGTCTGGCCCCGGACGAGGTGGTCGGGCGGGCGCAGTCGACGCTCGGACTGGTGCTCGGCCTGCCGGCGCCGTTCGCCCCGCTCCTGATCGGCGGCATCGTGGACGGGGTCGCTCCGGCCGGTGCGGTGATCGGCTGCGCTGCCGCTTTCGCTGTTCTCACCGTCGCGGCCCTGCTCCTGCCGCCCTCCGGTCCCGGAGCGACCGCGCGCGCAGCGCCCCTCGAATGAATCCGCACGCGGAACAGGTCTTCGTGCAACGGAGGAGTTCGAGGTCTACCTCCAGTGGGAAACAACCGGCCAGCCGGGACGCTTCCGCACCCGTGTCCCTTGTCGCCGAGCACTCCGCCTACGAGGTGCAGACGACGGTCGGCGTGACGGCCGTGCGGGGGCGCCGAGTCCACCGTCGAGTGCACGGACGAGCCGGTGTGCCGCATCGTCGAGCCGGACGGCACCGCCGAGGTCACGCCCACCGGCGGGGAGCCGATCGGTATCGAGCCGTTCCAGGCCCGACCCGCATCCCGCCTGCGCCGCCCTGCCCTAGCCGAGACGTCGTCGGTGGCCGTCAAGGGCAGAGTGGAACCGCTCGCCATCGCCCGGGTGTGCATCCCCGGGGAGGTCGCGGCGGGCTAGCGGCGGAGGCTCCCGGTCCGCCCAGACTGGTGACCCTAGACTCGATGCCGTCATGGCGCGCATCTTCGACTGCACAGCCGAGTCCGACCTCCTGCCCGGCATGCGACTGGCGAGGAGCGCCCTCGGACGCGGTGAGCTCGTCGTGCTCCCCACCGACACCGTCTACGGGATCGCGGCCGACGCATTCGACCCGGCCGCGGTCCAGCGGCTGCTGAATGCGAAGGGCCGCGGCAGGCAGTCGCCGCCGCCGGTCCTCGTGCCCGGTCTGCCGACCCTCGACGCACTCGCCGAGACGGTGCCCGACGCGGTGCGGGCGCTCGTCGAGGAGTTCTGGCCCGGCCCGCTCACCGTGATCCTGCCCGCCCGGGCGTCGCTCGCCTGGGACCTGGGGGAGACGAACGGGACTGTCGCCCTGCGCATGCCCGACCAGCGGATCGCGCTCGAGCTGCTCGCCGAGACGGGCCCGCTGGCGGTTTCGTCCGCCAATCTCACCGGTCAGCCGGCCGCCACCACCGCCGCCGAGGCCAACACAGCCCTCGGCGATTCGGTGGCGGTGTACCTCGACGGCGGTGCGACGCCCGGAGCCATCCCGTCCACGATCGTCGACGCCACCGCCCTCGCGGCGGGCACCGGACCGCTGCGGATCGTCCGCCTCGGCGTGCTCGCGGAGGACGAACTGCGCCGCATCGCGGGCGACGCCTTCGGTGCCGCCGGATGAGGCTCTACATCCTCGTCGCGCTGGTCGCGGCCGTTGTCACGTTCATCCTGTCGTTCGCCGTGTTCCGGCTGGGGGTCAAGTACCGGCTGCACCCGCAGATCCGGGACCGGGACGTGCACACGAATCCCACACCCCGGCTCGGCGGCGTCGCGATGTTCGGGGGAGTGGCGGTGGCGCTCGGCGTCGCCAGCCAGATCCCGTTCTTCCGCCTCGTGTTCAGCGAGCCGGGGAGGATGTGG
>DATCMN010000220.1:0-4839 GCA_036563405.1 Naasia sp.
CCCGCGGTGATCCTGTGCCCGCACGAGTACACGGCGCTGAGCGCGGCGCACGGCTACGCGGCGGTGACCGGCCGGCCGCAGGCGGTGTTCATCCACACCGACGTGGGCACGGCCAACCTGGGCGGAGCGGTGCACAACGCGGCGCGGTCCCGCGTGCCGGTGTTCATCTTCGCGGGGCTCACCCCGTACACGCTCGAGGGCGAGCTGCCCGGCTCCCGCAACACGCACATCAACCACCTGCAGGACGCCCCGGACCAGCACGCCCTGGTCCGCCAGTACGTGAAGTGGAACTACGACATCCGGACGGGCCGCAACGTGCCGCAGCTGGTGCTCCGCGGGCTGCAGCTGGCGACGAGCGCGCCCGCCGGCCCGGTCTACGTGAGCGGCGCGCGGGAAGTGCTGGCCGAGGTGGTGCCGCGGCCGGAGGTCTCCCCCGCCTCCTGGACGCCAGTGGCGCCGCTGCCGGCACCCGACGACCTGGTCGACGAGCTGCTAGCTGACCTGCGGCGCGCCGACTCCCCCGTCCTCGTCACCACCTACCTCGGGCGGAACCAGGAGTCGGTGCCGAAGCTGGTGCAGCTGGCCGAGAAGCTCGGCATCGCGGTCGTCGAGTACAACGCGGAGGTCCTGAGCTTCCCGTTCGACCATCCGCTGCACGCCGGCGACGATCCGCATGCGCTCCTCCGCGAGGCGGACCTCCTCCTCGCCGTCGACACCGATGCACCCTGGCTCGCCGGCTCCGGCCGACCCCGCGACGGCGCGAAGGTGTACGTGGTGAACGAGGATCCGCTGCAGGAGTCGCTGCCGCTCTGGTACCTGCCCGCCGACCATTTCGTGCGGGCCGACAGCGGCGTCCTGCTCGACCAGCTGCTCCGCCGGCTCGCCGACTCGGACGCCGGTGACGACGGCCTGGTCTCGCGGGTGCGCAGCAGGACCGACGCCGCCGCCGCCCGCGGCACGCGGCTCCGCGCCGCCTGGCGGTCTGCGTCGGAGTCGGACATCGCCGCCGAGCGCCTCACCCCGGCCAGCGTGGCCGCAGTCCTGTCCGGACTCCTCGGCGAGGATGACATCGTGCTCAACGAGGCCATCTCCGAGGCGCCGACGGTGTGGAAGCACCTGCCCCGGCGGAAGCCCGGCACAGTCTTCGGCAACCGCGGCACCTCGCTCGGCTGGTCGGGCGGCGGCGCGCTCGGCGTCAAGCTCGCGAGCCGGGAGCGCACGGTGGTCAGCATCGTCGGCGACGGCACCTTCTTCTTCAGCGTGCCCTCCTCCACCTACTGGGTCGCCGACCGGTACGGCATCCCCCTGCTCACCGTCGTGCTCGACAACGGCGGCTGGAATGCCACCAAGCGCAACCTGAAGCGGCAGCACGAGGGCGGCACGGCGGACAGCAGCGACCGCTACTGGGTGAACCTGCAGCAGAGCGCCGACTTCCCGGGGATCGCGGCTGCGGCCGGCGGGAGCTGGGGCACCACGGTGAAGCGGTTCGGCGACCTGGAGGAGGCGCTGCGGGTCGGGCTGGCGGAGGTCGCCGCGGGGAGGCCGGCGGTCGTCGCGGTGCGCCTCGACCCGATCTCCCGGCAGCCCGAGGACGCCCTGCAGCCGTGACGGACCGCATCGGCCTCCGGTCCGAGCGCGGGCCGACGCTCCTCGCCATGCTGGTGGCGACGTTCCTGATCGGCATGTCGGCGTGGGTCATCTCCACCGCCATCCCGTCGATCGCGGCGGACATCGGCGGCTTCAGCGACTTCCCCTGGCTGTTCTCCGTCTACCTGCTCACCATGACGGTGACCGTGCCGGTCGTGTCCCGGCTCGCGGACATCGTGGGCCGGAAGCGGCTCCTGCTGATCGGCGTGACGGTGTTCGTGATCGGCTCCGTGCTGTGCGGGCTCGCCTGGAGCATGCCGTCCCTCATCGCGTTCCGCGTCGTCCAGGCGCTCGGCGGCGGGTCGATCCAGTCCCTCGCGCTGACCGTGATCGGCGACACCTACCGCGGCGCGGAGCGCGCGCGGGTGCAGGGCCACATCGCGGTCACGCTCGCCGCGTCGTCGGTCATCGGACCCGCGGTGGGCGGGCTCTTCGCGCTGCTCGACGCGTGGCGGTGGGTGTTCCTCATCAACCTGCCCCTCGGCTTGCTCGCGCTGTGGCTGATCGCGCGGAATGTGCACGAGAGCTTCGAGCGCCGGACACACCGGATCGACTACGCGGGCGCGGTGCTCATCACCGGCGCCCTCACCCTGCTCGTGCTCGGCCTGCTCGAAGGCGGCGAGGCCTGGGCCTGGGGGTCACCGACGAGCGCGGTCGTGTTGGCGGGCGGCGCCGTGCTACTGGTCGCGTTCGTGCTCCGGGAGCGCCGGGCCGCCGAGCCGATCATCCCGCTCGCCCTGTTCCGCCGTCGGCTGGTCGTCGTGATGGCGGTCCTCGGCCTGATGATGGGCGGCATCATGGTGGGCCTCACCGCGTTCGCGCCGACCTACCTCCAGGTCGCCGCGGGCGCATCGCCCGTGTGGGCCGGCGTCGCCGTGGCAACCATGGCGATCGGGCAGCCCGTCACCTCCGCGGCGGCCGGCTGGCTCTCGCTGCGGTGGGGCCTGCTCCGTACGACCCTGCTCGGCGGCGCTCTCGCGATCGCCGGCGGACTCGGGCTCGCGGTCCTCTCCCCCTACCCCTCCGTGTGGACCGTCGCGGCGTGCTCCGCCCTGATCGGTGCCGGATTCGGACTCACCACAGTGCCTGGGCTCGTCGCCGTGCAGGAAAGCGTCCCCTGGAACGAGCGCGGGATGGTCACCGGACTCGTCACCTTCTTCCGGACGCTCGGCCAGGTGCTCGGAGTCGCCGTCCTCGGCGCGGTCGCGAAGGCGATGCTCGGCGGCGGGGACGCGGGCCAGGACCCGCAGGCGGTGCAGGCCGCGAGCGGAGCGGTGTTCGTCCTGGTGGCGGTCTTCGCGCTCGTGCACCTGGGAGCGGCGTTCGGGATGCCGCGGCGGCGCGTCGAGGTGGGCCCGGCAGCGGCGGCGACGAGCGCGACGGCCGCCCGCCCCTGAGCTCTCGGCGCGGTAGCAACGACCTCGCCGCAGGTGTTGTATCTACCGCGCCGAGGGCGTTTCACCCGCGCCGAGCGTGCAGACGCGAACTGGGGCGCAAACGAGAGAACGCCCGCGCATTCGCGCGGGCGTTCTTTAGTGTGACCCCAGCGGGATTTGAACCCGCGTTACCGCCGTGAGAGGGCGACGTCCTAGGCCGCTAAACGATGGGGCCGTTCGGCGCCGGACCAGCCGAGCGCCTCATCGAGTATAGGCGACGGTCGCGCAGGACACCAATCGGCCGCGAGAGCCCGATCAGGCCGGGACACGGACCAGGATGGCCGCCGGAAGGACCTCGATGTCGACAGGCAGCGGACCGAGCCGCTCGCCGTCACCGTACGCGACCACGGCGTTCCCCGCCTCGATCCGCACCACCTTCGCGCGGTCCATGCGCACCGGACGCAGCCCCACATGTCGGCCGCGGAACACGCGCGGGAACAGGGCGGCGAACCTCAGGCGGCCGAGCGGGCGGACGAAGAGGATGTCGGCGACTCCATCGGCGAGATCGGCGTCCGGGGCGATCCGCATGCCGCCGCCGATCGACGAGTTGTTGGCCACGGCGATCAGCACTCCGGGCTCGCGCCGGACGGCGCCGTCGAGGGTCAGCGTGTAGGAGATCGGGCGGAGCCCGACCAGCTCCCGCAGCATCGCCAGCGTGTAGCGGGAAGCGCCGCGCGGTCGCCGCATCCCGTTCGCCCGCTCGGACACGAGGGCGTCGAAGCCCGCCGAGACGGCACCGGCCACGAGCATCTCCGCGCCGTCCGCGGTGCGGACCCGCAGAAGGTCGATCCGCCGGTCGGCGCCCGACAGCAGGATCCGCCCCGCCGCGCCGGGGTCGCCGAGCGGGATGCCGAGCCCGCGGGCCAGATCGTTGCCGGTCCCCGTCGGCACGATGCCGAGCGGAACGCCGGCAGCGGAGGCCACCTGGATGCCGGCGTGCACCATCCCGTCGCCGCCCACTACTGCGAGCAGCTCGGGACGGGAGCGGCGCACCGCAGCCGCCAGCAGGCGGGGCAGGTCCGCCGCAGACGGGGCGACCAGCAGCTCCGCCTCGGCGCCCGCGGCTTGGAGCGCCGCGATCACCTGCTCCCCCGCGCTTGCACGCCGGCCGAACGCCGCGATCGGATTGGCGGCGACGAGGACGTGGGGCACGCCGCCATCCTGCCCCGACCGGTCGAGTCCCACCCTCATCCGCGCCGCGCCCACACCCGGCGACGTTCCGGGATCGGGAGCAGGTCCGCGGATCCGGGCTCATGGCCGGCTCGCCGGGCAGCACTCCCCGCATGTCGGAGCCCGGCTCCGGACCTGCGTACCCCGTCGGGAGACGGCGGCGCACCGGGTTGCATGCGGTCGCATCCGGCGTGTTGGCTCGGACCATGAAGGTCACGAAGCTCGAGCACGCAGCCCTGATCGTGGAGGCCGGCGCCCAGACGCTCGTCATCGACCCGGGCTCGCTCACGACACCGCTCACCGAGCCGGGGAACGCGGTGGCCATCGTGATCACGCATGAGCACGCCGACCACTGGACTCCCGAACAGCTGAACCGGATCCTCAGCCGCTGCCCGCAGGCGCGCATCTTCGGGCCTGCCGGCGTCGCGGCGGCGGCGAGCGACTTCGAGGTCACCGTCGTCGCGGACGGCGACGTGCACGAGGTCGGTCCCTTCCGCCTCGCCTTCTTCGGGGAGCGGCACGCGGTGATCCACGAGACCCTTCCGGTGCCCGACAACGTCGGCGTCCTGGTGAACGGCCTGCTGTT
>DATCMN010000221.1:0-4401 GCA_036563405.1 Naasia sp.
AGCTGACCGACGTCTTCCAGGAGCAGAACGGCCTGTTCGACGCGCAGCGCCGGCCGAAGTTCGACGTGGCCCGGCTGCGCGCGGCGCAGACCCGGCGGGCCGCCTATGAGGAGCGCACCCGCCCCTAGCCGACGCGGCTCAGCACCCGATCGAGTGCGCTGACGAAGAAGTCCGCGCTCTCCCGCGTGATGCACATCGGCGGCTTGATCTTCAGCACGTTCTTGCCGTCGCCGGTGGGCTGGACGATGCAGCCCTCCGCCAGGAGCTCGTCGCAGACCCGTGCCGCCTCTTCCGTCGCGGGCTCCGCGGAGGCCCGGTCCCGCACCAGCTCCACGCCGAGATACAGGCCGTGCCCGTGCACCGCTCCGATGAGGGGATGGCGCTCGCCGAGCCGGAGGAGCTCCGAGCGGAGGTGCCCGCCCACGGCACGGGCGTTGTCCTGCAGCCCCTCCTCCTCGAGCACGTCGAGGACGGTGAGTCCGACGACGCAGCTGACCGGGCTCCCGCCCGCCGATGAGAAGAGGCTGCCCTCCGCGGCGAGCGAATCCGCGATCTCCCGCCGCGTGATCACCGCGCCGAGCGGGTGGCCGTTGCCCATCGCCTTGGCGATGGTGATCACGTCCGGGACGGCGCCCTGCTGCTCGAAGCCCCAGAACCAGTCGCCGAGCCGGCCGTAGCCGACCTGCACCTCGTCGGCGATGCAGATGCCGCCGCGCGCGCGGACGAGGTCGAAGGCGCCGCGGAGGTAGCCGTCGGGGAGGAGCACGCCGCCGCCGTTGCCGAAGATCGGCTCGGCGATCAGGCCCGCCAGTCGCACCCCTTCAGCGGCCATGCCGTCCAGCTGCCGCTCGAGGTCGGCGAGGTAGGCGGGCGCGGAGTCGGCGCCGCGGTGCCGGCCGCGGTACGGGTTCGGGTTCTCGACGAGCCGCACCCAGTCCGGTCGGGAGTCGAGCGCCCCCGGATTGTCGCCGAGCGACGACGACACCGCGTCCGAGCCGAGGGTCCAGCCGTGGTACGCCTCCCGCAGAGCCAGCACCGTCGGTGCTCCTGTCGCGGCGGTCGCGAGGCGCAGCGCCAGGTCCACCGCCTCGCTGCCGCTGTTGACCAGGAACACGGTGTCGAGCCCGTCCGGAGCGAGGGAGGCGAGGCGCTCGGTGAACTGAGCCAGCACGCCGTAGTGGAAGCGGCTGTTCGTGTTGAGCAGGGCCCACTGACCGGCGACGGCGTCGACGAGCCGCGGATGGCCGTGGCCGATCGAGGTGACGTTGTTCACCAGGTCCACGTAGGCGCGCCCGTGCACGTCGACGAGGTGCTCGCGCCAGCCCCGCTCGATCTGCGGTGGATCGGCGTAGTAGTGCTCCTGCACGGCCCCGAAGCTGGAGTCTCGGGCGGCGAGGGCGCCGCTCGGGTCGGGCTCCGGTGCGGCGGCAGCCACTCCGAGCAGCGGTGACGGATCAGGGCAGAGCAGTCGCCACGTCGCCCCGTCGCCGGGGGCGGCGAACAGCGGAGGCCGGGGGCCGCCGAGGCGGGAGAACTGGACGGTGAGGGGCCCGCGCGCCTGCCCCAGCGGTGCGCCGGGGGCTATGGAGGACTCGGTCGTCCGGTCGGCGAGTCCGGTGAGCCAGAGCTCGCCGCCACCGGCGACGCCGAGGACCAGTGCGTCGCCGGCGTGCCGGACGGTGCCTCCGACGGGCGCCGTCACCTGGCCGGCGGAGACGTGCACCTCCACCCCGAGCGTCAGCGTCGCAGGCGCCTCGGCGCTCCGGAGCCGACTGCGCGTGAGCCGGTGCTCGCCCCAGCGGGTGAGAGCGGCCCGACCATCCGCTCGGGCGGCCGCCACGATCTGCGTGTCGGCGTCCGGCGACAGCCACAGGCCCGCGCCCAGGGCCCGGCTGGGAACGGAGAGGTCGACGGTCACCGCCTCGCCCAGCCCGGGGAGCAGCGGGGCCTCGGCCGCCGGGACCGGGGCCGGCTCGCCTCCGCCGAGCGTCCGGCGCAGCACGGCCGCCATCACGTCCGGGTCCTGCGCCGCGGCGACCCGGAACGCGCGCTCCTCGGCGGCGCGGTTGATGTCGGCGTAGTCGTTGTCGCCGTCGAGCGTCACCTGCTGTTCGCCGCTCACCACGAGCACCGCGGTGCGCAGCACGATGAGCGGCCAGAGGGCGTCGGCCTCCTCCTCGGTGAGGGGCATCTCGGCCGCGAAGGCGGTGACCGTGTCGAGGATGGCCAGCGGCTGGTCGGGGTTGTGGTGCAGGACCGACGCGCAGGTGACGGCCAGTTCGGCGACCAGCCAGCTTTCGGCGACGTCGCCGAAATCGATGACCCCGCTCATCGCCGCGTCGCCGACCCGCACGACGTTGTCGTCGGTGAGGTCGCCGTGGATGGGCTGCCGGCGCAGCGCCGCGCGCAGGGGGGCGAGCCGGGCGAGCGCGGCGTCCGTTGCCGCGGCGACGGCGTCCCGGCGGTCCGCCTGCGGCACGGCGGGGAGGAGGAGGCCGACGACCTCGCCCGCGATCTCCAGGTTCCACTGTGTTCCGCGGGCGAGTCCCGGATGCTCGAGACCAGCCAGGGCGGCCGCGAGGGCTCCCCCCGCGGCCCCGAGAGCCGCCCGGGTGCCGCTGCCGAACCGCCCGTCCCCAGTGAGCGGCGTGCCCTCGACGTAGCCGAGGAGCCGGACGTGCAGGCGCTGCCCGCCGGCCTCGACCTCGATGACGGTCCGCCCGTCGGGCGCCGCGACGACGGCGGGCACCGCGAGTCCGGTGCCGCGGGCCGCATCGAGCGCGGCGTTCTGGGCGGCGAGCTCCTCCGGGTCGAAGGCGGGGTTCGCCACCTTCAGGACGTAGCGGCCGTCCTCCGCGTCGATGCGGAAGTTGCGGTCCTGGTTGCTGCCCAGCTCCGTCACTCCGCCGGTCACGCCGAACTCGACCGCGGCGATGCGGGCGGCCTCGTCGACGGAGACGAGCGGGCGGGGGAGGGCGGGGGAGTCGAGGAAGGAGGAGATCATGGCGCTCCCAGCCTCTCAGGAGCCGTCACCGTGCGCTGTGCCGGGCGAGCAGCGCGTCGACTTCGGCGCGCATCGGGATGCTGGGCGACGCTCCCCGTCGCGTCACCGCGAGGGCGCCGGCCGCCATCGCGACAGTGACGGCGTCGCCGAGCGGCGAGCCGAGGGCCAGCGCGGCCCCGAGATAGCCGGCGAAGGCGTCGCCGGCGGCGGTGGTGTCCACCGGGACCACCGGGAAAACCGGGAAGCTGCGACTGCCCTCCGCGTCCACGAGCACCGCTCCCGCGCCGGCGAGGGTGATCAGGGCGGATCCGACGCCCCGGTCCAGGAACCACCGTCCCGCCGCCGTCGCGCTCTCGGCGTCCCGGACCGGAATCCCGGTGATCACTGTCGCCTCGCTCTCGTTCGGCGTCACGATGTCGAGCAGTGGCCACACGTCGTCCGGCAGTTCGGCGGCCGGCGCGGGGTCGAGCACCGTCGTCATCCCGGCATCGCGCGCCCGGCGCAGCGCGTAGCGAGCCAGGGGCAGGGGGATCTCGAGCTGGGTGAGCAGCACGGAGGCGGGGGCGCCGCCGTCGAAGGCCGCGTCGATCTGCTCCTCGCTGAGGGCGGAGTTGGCCAGGGGCACGATGACGATGTCGTTCTCACCCGAGCCGTCCACGCGGATGTGGGCGATGCCGGTGGGGCCGGGCACGCGCCGGACGAACGTGAGGTCGACCCCGGCGGCGCCGAGCGCGTCCGACACCATGTCGGCGAACAGGTCGGAGCCGATGCAGCCGACCATCCGGGCGGGCGCGCCCGCGCGGCCGACCGCGACAGCCTGGTTCGCGCCCTTGCCGCCGAGGACGAGCGTGAAGTCGTCGCCTCGGACCGTCTCGCCCGGACGCGGCAGCCGCTCCGAGAAGGTGGTCAGGTCGGCTGACGCGCTGCCGACGATCAGGACCGACGCGGGAACGTCGACCGGCGCCTCCCGATCCGCCTGCTGGTCGGGGCGTGCGTTTCCTTCGGGCATGGGAGAGATGCTATCGACGCCCATGCACCCGCCATGCTCGGACGCAATCCCCGGGTCCGCCCCAACCGCCCCGGGTAGCGTTGTCGGGTCATGACGAACACCGCCAGCCTTGCCGCCCTCGACGACAGGTTCCGGTGGCGGGCTTTCGGGGTCTCGGTGGCCGTCGCCGCGCTGACCATCCTCGACCTCAGCAAGGTGAACGTGGGCCTGCCCGCGATCGAGGACTCGCTCGACGCCGGCCCCAGCGAGCTGCAGGGGATCATCGCGGGCTACGCCCTCGCGTTCGGCCTGGTGCTCGTGCCGGCCGGGCGGCTGGGCGACCTCCGCGGCCGGCGCATCCTCTTCCTCGTCGGGCTCGCCGCATTCACTCTCACCAGCCTGCTGTGCG
>DATCMN010000229.1:0-3317 GCA_036563405.1 Naasia sp.
AGCGCCGCTACGGGACCGGCCTCACGAACAGCCTGGCGAACCTCGCCTTCCTCTCCGCGGCCACCAACAAGGCCATCAGCGCCAAGAACCCCGACGTCTACCTGCCGCAGATCGACGACGCCCGGCTGGCCGAGCAGTGGATCCCGGAGCCCGACACCTGGCACCTCGACGCGTTCGAGACGTTCCTCGCCCGTCGCCGCGAGCTGCAGGTGGCCGCGTTGAACGATCTGCTGGGGCTCCCGCCGCACGTGCCGGGCCGCGCGCGGGGCGACGACGGGGAACTGCCGGCCGACGACGACGAGATGGCCCCGGACGAGGAAGACTGACCCCATGTCCCCGCGCCCCGGCCCGCCCCCGAAGCGGCAGCGCTGGTTCCAGGAGCGACCGTCGGAGTTCCCCTGGGAGCAGGACGGCCTCGACCACATCAAGCGGTTGATGCCGGACGCGGAGCCGTTCCGGGCCTGGGCGACGTTCTCCTTCACAGCGGCCTCCGGGCGCATCCACGAGTGCGACCTGCTCGTCGCCGTGCCGGGCGGTCTGTACCTGCTCGAGCTCAAGGGCCATCCCGGCCGGGTGATCAACCACGGCGACACGTGGACGTTCACCGAGAAGGACACCTCGCGGATCCGGACGCTGCGGAATCCCCTGCACTTCACCGACGCGAAGTCGAAGGACCTCAAGGGCCGGCTGGAGTGGGCCGCGCGCAAGCTCAAGCTCACCGGGCTGCGGCTGCCGCGGGTGGAGCCGGCGATCTTCCTCAGCGACCCCGGGCTCCGTTCCCAGCTCGACGAGGTCCAGAAGGAGCGGGTGTACGGGCGCGACGAGGCCGCCGTCGGGTTGCCGTGGATCTGGCGCGACCTGCTGTCCCGCCCGCCCCAGCGCGACAGCCAGCGCATCCGGCCCGACTTCTCCGCCACCGTCCTCCCGCGCCTGCTCGCGGAGATCGGCATCCGCGCGTCGACCGCGCACCTGCGCTTCGGCGACGACTGGACGCTGGCCGGCAGCCCTTTGGACGCGGGGCCCACCTGGGAGGACCGGCTCGCCGAGCGGCGCGGCATCGTGCACGAGACCGGCCGCGTGCGGATCTACCTCACCGAGCAGCAGGCCGGGGAGGAGCGGCGCCGGGCGGTCGAGCGCGCAGCGCGCCGCGAGTACCAGGTGCTCCAGGGCATCGCGCACCGCGGCATCGCCCAGGCGGTGCAGATCCGGGAGCACCAGGGCGGGCCGGCCATCCTGTTCCGGCACGAGGCGTCCGACCTGCGCCTGGACTCCTACCTGGCCGTGCACGGCGGGACGATCACGCGGGAGGTGCGGCTCGACCTGGTGCGGCAGCTCGCCGAGGCAGTCCGCTACGCCCACAGCCGCTCCCTCTACCACCGGGCTCTCTCCGCCCGCTCCGTCTACGTCTCGGCGCGGGAGGACGGATCCGACCCGGTCCTGCGCGTCATCGACTGGCAGACGGCGGCCCGCGACTTCGACCACACCGTCAGCTCGTCGCTCGGGATCACCTCGCTCGGCTCGGAGCACGTGGCCGACACGGCCGAGGTCTACCTCGCGCCGGAGTTCGACAGCGCCTACCCGGACCCGGTCGATCTCGACGTGTTCGGGCTCGGGGCCATCGCGTACCTGATCCTGACCGGCCAGCCGCCGGCGACGAATCGCAGCGCACTGATCGACCGGCTCACCGCCGAGGGCGGCCTGCACCCCTTCGCCGTCGACGACGCGATCACCGACGAACTCGACGACCTCGTCCACCGCGCCACCCGCAGCGACTACGGCCAGCGGCTGGACTCGGCGGAGGCGTTCCTGCGCGGCCTCGACGAGTCCGAGCAGCGGGCCGCGGAGCCCGAGCCGACGGAGCAGGGTGCGGATCCGCTGACCGCCGTTCCGCGGCAGGTGCTCGACGGGGACTGGGAGGTGCGGCGCGTCCTCGGCACGGGCGCGACGGCACGGGCCCTGCTCGTGGAGCGGCTGGCCGAGGACGGCGAGTACGAGAACCGCGTCCTCAAGGTCGCCCTCGACGAGGAGAAGGCGGAGAGCCTGCAGGCCGAGGCCCGCGCGCTCGACACCGTGGGCGGCGGCGCGATCGTGCAGAAGCTCGCCGGGCCGCGCTCGCTCGGCGGCCGGACCGTGCTGGACCTCCAGTACGCCGGCGGCGCCGACCTCGACGCCGGCACGCTGGGCAGCCTGATCCGCGCCGAGGGGCGCCTGACCTACCACCAGCTCGAGCGCTTCGGCAACGACCTCTTCACGGCCCTGGACCAGCTGGCCGCGCGGGGTGTGCGCCATCGCGACCTCAAGCCCGACAACTTCGTCGTCTTCGAACGCGCCGACCGCTCCAAGCAGCTCGTGCTCCTCGACTTCTCCCTCGCCGCGGCGTCCGAACGCGACATCGCCGCGGGCACCCGCGGCTACCTGGACCCGTTCCTCGGCACGGCGCGGCGCCCGGTGTTCGACGACCACGCCGAGCGGTACGCCGCCGCCGTGACGCTCCACGAGATGGCCTCGACCGCGCGCCCGGTGTGGGGCGACGGCGTCACCGACCCCCGCACGGCTGGTGACGAGACGCCGACCATCTCGTCGGAGCTGTTCGAGCCGGCGTTGCGCGACGAGCTCGTCCGCTTCTTCCTGCGCGCGTTCCACCGCGACGTCGACCGGAGGTTCGACACCGTCGCGCAGATGCACGCCGCGTGGCGCGAGGTGTTCGTGGTCTCCGACGCCGCCACGCCGGTGACCACGCCGACCACCGTGGAGCTCGATCCCCGCTCGCTGGAGGAGTCGCGCGACGCGGCCGCGGCCGCCGCCACGCGGGAGACACCGCTGGAGGCGGCCGGGCTCTCCCCGCGGGCGGTGTCGGTCGCGCAGTCCTTCGACGCGACGACGGTCGGCGAGCTGCTGGGCGTGCCCCTGCACCGGATCGCCCGGGCACGCGGCGCCGGCGCGGTGATCCGCAAGGAGATCAACCGCCGGCACAAGCAGTGGGCCGCTCAGCTCGCCGTCGCGGTACCGGACCGCGCGGACGGCGCCTCGGGCACGGTCGACGACCTGGCCGCGCTCCTGCTGCCCGCCGCGGGGCGGCGGGGATCGCGCAAGCACGAGGTCGCCCGACTGACCCTGGCCCTGCCCGGGGACGGCGAGGACCTGCACCCCTGGGCGCCGCAGACCGAGATCGCCCGCCGGCTCGACATCACCCAGGCCTCCGTGTCGCGCCACCAGCACGCGCTGTTCGCGGAGTGGGCGGCGAACCGGGCGCTCGACGAGGTCCGCGACGAGCTGGTCGACGTGGTCAGGGCGGCGGGCCGGGTGTCGACCGCGGA
>DATCMN010000232.1:0-4551 GCA_036563405.1 Naasia sp.
TCACAGTGCCGGCGTCATCGGCCGCGTCAAGCAGGACGTTGCCGCTCGCGAGGAGGGTGCGCACCCGGCCGAACCCCGCGTCCTCGAGGAGGGAGCGGAGTTCGGCCATCGGCACCTTCACGCCGCCGACGTTCACCCCGCGGAGCAGGGCGACGTAGCGCGTCGGAAGCGCGGTCACCTCAGTGCCCGGCGAAGCCTTCGGGCGCGTCTGCCGGCTTCTTGACGAAGAGGACCGCCACGATCAGCGCGAGGGACATGAAGCCGCCCACCAGGAACGCCGTGTGCACGCCCGAGACTGTCGCCTCGGCGGCCTCCGGGTCGGCGCCGGACGCGGCCGCTCCGATCGCCATCACCGTGACGAACAGCGCGGTGCCGGCCGCGGCCGCCACCTGCTGGAACGTGCTGAGGACCGCGCTGCCGTGCGAGTACAGATGCGGGCGCACCGAGCCGAGGCCGGACGTCATCAGCGGCGTGAAGGTGGCGGCGAGACCGACGCTCAGAGCGATGTTCGCGACCACGAGCAGCCAGACCGGCGTCGTCGTGCTCACCGAGAAGGCGAGCAGCCACAGAGCGGAGCTGATCAGCAGCGCGCCGGGCAGGAGCAGCAGCTTCGGGCCGCGGGCGTCGTAGATCCGGCCGATGAACGGGCTCGCGAGCCCCATCAGCAGTCCGCCCGGGAGCGTGATCAGGCCGGTCTCCAGGGGTCCGAGACCGAGCGCACGCTGCGCGAAGAACGGCAGCAGGATGAACGTGCCGAACATGGTCATCGTCGCGATGAGCATCGAGCCCATGGCCACCGAGAAGATGGGCGAGCCGAAGACCCGCAGATCCAGCAGGGCGCGGTCCTTGCGCTGCAGGAGCAGCTGGCGCCCGAGGAACAGGGCCAGGAATACGCCCCCGACGGTGAAGAGCACCCACACCGGGATGACGCCGCCGCCCTCTGCCGCCTCGCCGATGCTCGCCAGGCCGTAGACGAGACCTCCGAAGCCGAGGATCGCGAGCGGGATGGAGAGGACGTCGATTCGGGCCTTCGTCTGCGCGGAGACCTGCACCATCCACTTGGCGCCGAGCGCGAGCGTCGCGAGGGCGATGGGGAGCACGACGCCGAAGATCCAGCGCCAGCCCCACTGGTCGATGATGAAGCCGGACATCGTGGGACCGAGCGCGGGGGCGACGGAGATGACGATGGAGATGTTGCCCATCATCAGTCCGCGGCGGGCCGGCGGCACGAGGGTCATGACCGTCGTCATGAGCAGGGGCATCATGATCGCCGTGCCGGAGGCCTGGATGACACGGCCGACCAGCAGGACGGAGAACGTGGGCGCGAGCGCCGCGGCCAGGGTGCCGAGAGCGAAGAGGCTCATCGCGGAGACGAACAGCATGCGCGTGCTGACCCGCTGGATGAGGAAGCCGGTGATCGGGATGACGACCGCCATGGTCAGCATGAACACCGTCGTCAGCCACTGACCGGTGCTCGGCGTGACCCCGAACTCCTCCTGGAGGACGGGGATGGCGACGCTCATCACGGTCTCGTTGAGGATCACGGTGAAGGCGGCGACCATGAGCACGGCGATGACGTTGCGGTGCTTCGGCGCCAGCTTCTTCGCGTCGTGCGGGTTTTCGTCGCGTCCCGCTGAAGCGGTCACGGGGGCGTCGCTCTTCGGTGGCACGGCGGTCGACTCGGCGACCTCGGGGGTGGCGGCGGCGACCGGTGTCTCGGTGTCGATGGAACTCGCCATAGGGTGCCTCCCGGCTGCTGGATGGGAAAGCGCCTGCGACACCGGAAGCGCAAAGTGAACAGTGTCTACTTCGAGGTCGACTCTACCCCGTACCTCCGACAACCGGCATACCCCCGGGAGCATTCCCGGGGATTGTGCCCGTCGGCCCGGGCGAGATCGTCGAGCCCGGGCCGTCGGGAGTTCAGGAGCGCGCTGTCGCCTGCGCGTTGACCTCGTAGGAGGTGTTGGTCGACTCGAAGAAGTTGACCAGCTGGAGGGTGTCGTTCGCGGTCGCCATCCACTTCGCGGGGTTGGAGACGTTGTACTCGGGCTCGAAGCCGAGCTCCTCGAGCCGCCGGTCCGCCAGGTACTTCACGTACTGGTTGATGTAGTTCGCGTTGAGACCGAGGATGCCGCCCGGGAGCAGGTCGTGGTTGTACTCCTCCTCCATCGCAACGGCGTCGGTGATCATCTTCTTGATCTCCGCGGCGAACTCCTCCGTCTGCAGGTCCGGGTTCTCCTCGAGCACCGTGAGGATGAGGTTGATGCCGAACTTCAGGTGCAGGCTCTCGTCGCGCACGATCCAGTCGACGAGCGAGCCGAAGTTGCGCAGCAGGTTCCGCTGACGGAACGAGAGCGCCACCATGAAGCCCGAGTAGAACCAGATGCCCTCGAGGATGATGTTGTAGGCGACCAGGTTGCGGACGAAGTCCTTCTTGCCGGCCGTGGTGGTGATGTCGAGCTGCTGCTCGGTCATCCGGCGGATGAAGGAGACCTCGAACTCCTCCTTGCGCGCCATCGACGGCACGTCGACGTGGGAGTTGTACGCCTCATCGCGGTCGATCGGGAACGTCTCGAGGACGTACTCGAACGACATGCAGTGGTTCGCCTCCTCCCACATCTGCTTGGCGAGGTAGAGGTGCGCCTCCGGGGCGTTGATGTAGGGGTAGACGCCGAACGCGAGAGCCTTGTTGACGAGCAGCTCGCTCGGGTTGAAGTAGGACATCAGGAACGTGATCGCGTGGCGCTCCTCGTCCGTCATCCGCTTGAAGTCGGCGATGTCCTCACCGAGCTGGATCTCGTTCGGGAACCAGGTGTTCGCGACGGCCTGCTCGTACAGGTCCATGGCCCACTTGTAGCGGACCGGCTTCAGCAGCAGTCCCTCTTGGATGCCGGTGCCGAGGATTCCCATGTCTTCTTCTCTCGTCGTCTGTCGCGGATCCGGGACCGGGGCGGCTGTGCGCCTGCCCCGGTCCCGGCTGGCCTCCGGTCAGAAGGCCATGCTGCTTCCGTGCGCTGTGTGCGGAATGTGGGCTACTGGCAGGAGTCGCACATGAGCGACTCCATCGGATCGATCGGCACGATGTAGATCGAGCCGGTCGCCGTCGAGACGTCGGTCCCGGGCTCGCGGGCGCTCATTCGCCGGCCGCTCATGCGTCGGCCTTGGGGGCCGCGCCGAAGCCGAAGCCGCGACGTGCGGGAGCAGGGACCGCGGGCTCCGCCGCCGGTGCAGCGGAGACCGAGGCGGCCTCCTCCGGCGTGACCGGGCTGGCGCCGCCGAAGCCGAAGCCCTTCTTGGCGCCGCTGCCGATGGTCTCCGCCTTGTTCACGCGGACCGTCGACTGCTCGGCCGTGTGCCGGGGCTTCATGTGCAGGTAGTAGGTCGTCTTGACGCCCCGCTCCCATGCGGCGAAGTAGATGTCCATCATGTCGCCGAGGTCGCGCGTCTCGAGGTACATGTTGCGGCTGATCGCCTGGTCGATCCACTTCTGGGCGCGGGCCGCGACCTCGAGGAATGCGTACGGCGAGAGCTGGAAGCTCGTCTTGTACGTCTCCTTGAGGCTGTCCGGAATCTCCGCGATGTTCTGGATGTCGCCCTGGCTGCGCAGGATCGCCTCCCGCACGCGCTCCCAGAGGCCGAGCCGCTGCAGGTCGGTGACCAGGTTGCGGTTGACCTCGAGGAACTTGCCCGACGAGGTGGCCCGACTGAAGATCTGCGAGAACTGCGGGTCGAGACCGGGCGTGGTGCCGGCGACGAGACCGATGGACGCCGTCGGCGCGATGGCCATGAGGGTGGCGTTGCGCATGCCGCCCTTGACCTTCTCGCGGAGCGTGTCCCAGTCGAGGCGCGTCTTCCTGTTCACCTTGATCGGCACACCGCGGTCGGCCTCGGTCAGCGCGATCGAGTCGAGCGGGACGATGCCCTGCGACCAGCGGGAGCCCGCGAAGTTCGCGTAGGCGCCGCGGCTCTGCGCGAGATCCGCGGACTCGTCGATCGCGGCGTAGGAGACGTGCTCCATGATCTCGTCGATCAGGTCGTAGGCCTCCTCACTCTCGTAGGAGAAGCCGAGGCGCTCGACGACGTCGGTGAAGCCCATGACGCCGAGGCCGATCGCGCGGTTCTCCTGGTTGGAGAAGTCCGCCTCGTCGACGCTCGAGAGCGTGATGTCGATGAGGTTGTCCAGCTGGCGCACCGCGAGGCGGGCGCTCTGCTCGACCTGCGCCCAGTCGAAGGCGAGCTTGCCGTCGATCTCGGTGAGGTGGCGGGACAGGTTGATCGAGGCCAGGTTGCAGACCGACACGTTGTCCCGGTCCTGCGGGAGGCAGATCTCGGTGCAGAGGTTCGACAGGTGGATGGTGCCGGTGTTGTTGTTCAGGGCACGGTTGTTGATCGTGTCCTTCCAGGTGAGCCACGGGTGGCTCGTGGTCTGGAGGGCGATCAGGATCGCCTTGAACTGCTCCCGGGCTTTGATCCGCTTGAACATGCGCAACTCGCCGCGCTCGGCCATGGCGACGTACTCGGCGTAGCGGGCCGAGAACTCCTTGCCGTAGA
>DATCMN010000236.1:0-2699 GCA_036563405.1 Naasia sp.
CACGCCGACTGCGCCCCCGACGCCGACAGCGTCGGCAGCGACCCCGTCAGCCGCTCCCTCCGAGGACGCGGCGGGCGGCGTGGACGAGGGCACCGCGGACGCCGCGGACGCTGCGGACACTGCGGACACAGTGCCCGACGCTCCCACCGAGTCGGTCAGTCCCGCGCCGACGACCAGCCCGTCGCCCGCGCCGGTGATCCCGGGCACAGTCGTGTCGGTGACCACCTCGCCGAAGGGGATCACCGAGAAGGAGATCCGGGACGCGCTGGAGCAGCATCACGCTCCGGCTCCCTCCGGAACGCCGTCGACCACTCCCGCACCCGAGGACCTCGAGGACCTCGTGGCCGAGATCGTGGAGAGCGTCGAGAGCGCAGCCGGCGGCGGAAGCGCAGAGGAGCACACCGGCACCGAGACCCCGGCCAGTGAGGCCGCACCCGCACCCGCACCCGCACCCGCACCCGCACCGAGCGTGCCGGCCCCCGCGCCCTCCCCCACGGAGACCGCCCCGGCGGCACCTGCACCCGCGCCGGCACCGGCACCGCCTGCGCCCTCCTCGGGCACGAAGCGCGTCGTCTACGGCGATCTCACTGTCACCGAGGCGGGCACAGTGGTCGACTCGGTCGACGTGCACGGCGCGATCATCGTGAAGGCCCCGAACGTGACGATCAGCAACTCGATCGTCCGCGGCCCCGACAGCGCGAACAGCTTCACGCTCATCAACGCCCTCGCCGGCCATCCCGGACTGAAGGTCGTCGACACCGAGCTGGTGGCCAGCTTCCCGAACTACTACGTCAACGGGATCATGGGCTACAACTTCGAGCTGCGCCGCGTGAACATCCACGGCGTCATCGACCAGGTGCACCTCACCGGCGGCAACGTCACGATCGCCGACTCGTGGCTGCACGACAACCTGCACTTCTCGCCCGACCCTAACCACGCGGACAACAAGAGCCACGACGACAACATCCAGATCCAGGCCGGCGACAACATCACGATCGTGAACAACACCTTCAGCGGCAGCCACAACGCCGTGGTGATGATCACGCAGGGCATGGGCAAGGTCTCGAATGTGCGATTCGAGCGCAACAAGGTCGACAACGGCGGGTGCGCGGTCAACATCGCGGAGAACGCCTACGGCGCGCTGAGCGGCATCTCACTGATCGACAACACCTTCGGCCTGACCACGAAGTTCGCACGGTGCGCGCTCGTCATCAAGTCGCCGGGAACCACACCCCTGCTGCAGGGGAACGTGTTCACCGACGGGAAGTCGATCTCAATCACCCGGCACTGAGTACAGGGTGCGCGACGTCCGCTTGGCCGGCGTGTACGGCAGGCCGGCGGACTTGCGATTCCTCTCGACCTTGGCGGCGGTGGGCGCTTCGCCGTACGAGTAGTTGTAGCCGTAGCGGTCGAAGGCCTTCGCGTCCGGTCCGCGGAGCGGCAGCATCGTGAGCAGGATGCCGAGGACTCGCGCGTCCACGGCCGCCAGCACGCCGAGAGCACCCTCGAGCATGCGCCGGTGGGTGCGGCGAGCTGCGGCGACCACGATGGCACCGTCGGTCAGGCGCGACAGCACCGCAGCGTCGCTGACGGGCAGCAGCGGGGGTGCGTCGAAGATCACCATGTCGAAGCGCGACCGCAGCTCGGCCACGACGGAAGCCATCGCCTCCGACTGCAGCAGCTCGCTCGGGTTGGGCGGGATCGGGCCGGCGGCCAGCACCGCCATGCCGTCAGTGCCCCAGGGCTGCAGCACGTCGTCGAGGTCCACGGCGCCGACGAGGACATTGGTGAGGCCGACGCTCCCCTCGATATCGAGGACCCTGGTCAGCCGCGGCTTGCGCAGGTCGGCCTCGACGATCACCGTCGAGATGCCGGCGCTGGCGACGGCGATGGCCAGGTTGGCCGCCGAGGTGGTCTTGCCCTCGTTCTCGACGGACGAGGTCATGACGATGCTGCGCACACCCTTGCCCGCGTCCAGGAACTGGAGATTCGTGCGCAGGGAGCGGAAGGATTCGGCGCGCGGGCTGCGCGGGTCGTTCTTCAGCACCAGCGGCTTCGCCTTGGCCGTCTTGTCGAAGGCGATGCCGCCGAGGATGGGCAGGGAGGTGACCAGCTGGACGTCGTGCAGAGTCCGGATGCGGTTGTCGAGGGCCTCACGGAGCGCCGCGATGCCGAGAGCCAGCGCGAGGCCCGCCAGGAGGCCGAGGAGGACGTTCATGGACCAGCGCGGGATTATCGGGGCCCCTCCGGGCAGCGCCTCCTGCAGCACCGTCACCTTCACCGGGGAGACGCCGTCCTCCCGGGCCGGGCTCAGCTGCGGGACGACGGCGACAAGGCTCCGGGTCACCGAGTTGGCGATATCGGCCGCCACCTCTGGCGACTCGTCGACCGCGGAGATCTCGAGGAGCACGGTGTTGAGCGGAGCAGTGGCCGAGAGCTTGCGAGCGAGCGCACCGGGGCTGATGTCGAGGCCCAGTTCGGCGATCACCGGCTCCAGGACTATCGACTTCCGGACCACGTCGGCGTAGCTCTGCACCAGCTGCTGGGTGTAGGTGCTGCCCTGGCTCAGCTCCGAGACGGAGTTGGCCGACTGCGTGGTGACGAACACGGACGCGGTCGCCTGGTACTGAGGCGTCTGCAGGGACGAGTATGCAGCGCCCGCTCCGCCGGCGAGGATCGACAGGCCACCGATGATCAGC
>DATCMN010000249.1:0-5695 GCA_036563405.1 Naasia sp.
GCTGAGGAAAGGCGGCGACGCCGGGGGATGCGGACCGACCGCGTCGTAGGGTCGGGATATGGCCGACACCTACACCGCCACCCTTCAGGGCCCCGACTCCACCGACTCCGTCGAGCTCGAGCTGATCCAGGGCGCGCCGCAGCGCACCTTCACCCGTACCGTCGAGGTGAACGGCGCCCAGGTCGACGAGGTGTGGGAGCTCGACCCCGATGAGGCCGAGCCGACCTACCGTCCCGGCGGCTACGAGGACCGCGCCTACTCCTGATCGCCCGTACGGCGGAGGGCGTCGCCTGTCGCGTCCGTGGCGGTCGGCGGGTCATCCGCCGCCACCGCCTTGTCGACGGCTTCCAGCAGGTCCTTCTGCCCGAAGATCCGGAAATGTCCTGACGACTTCAGGGTGATGTTGGTCGCCCCCTCCAGTCGGCTGCCGCCCGGGATGTGCGGATCGAACGCGCCCCAGATGGAGGTGATCCGCCGGTTGGCGTCCAGGTGCTCGGCCAGCATCCGGAGCGTCCTGTCGGCTGGGGAGAAGTCTCGGATCGAGCGCAGCAGGAAGAACTTCGCGTAGATCGATCCGCCGAACGGCGTCGAGATGGCGATCATGCGAGCGATGCGACCCTCCGGGTCCTTGCGCAGCATCGCGTACTTGCCGATGAGGCCGCCCTTGCTGTGCGCCACGATGAGCACGTCCCACAGGTCGTGCTCCTCCAGGTAGGCGTCCACGACATCGGCGCTCGCCGCGATGGTCGCCGTGTTCCAGTTGAGCTTCGTCACCACGTGGATCGGATGCCCCCTGTCGCGCAGGAGGTCGGCAACGGGCCGCATGAACTGCCAGCGCTCGTAGATGCCGGGCACCAGGAGGATCGGGCGCTTCGTCGCGCCCGGGTTGCGGTACGACTCCGGGTCCACCCGGAACAGGAAGCCCTGCACCTGCCAGTAGCCGACGTACACGTAGTCCAGCCACCACAGCACCCCGTTGCCGGCGAGCTTCAGCAGCCGCCGGAGGAGCGGCATCGGACCGGTCACGACAGCGCCCGCGCCTGCAGGCCGGCGGAGACGAGGATCTCGTGCGCCACCTCCTCGGGCCGGGTGTACATGACGACGTGGGCGGCGCGGGGCACCTCGACGAGCCGCGCGTCGGGGGCGAGCCGGCGCATCTGATCCGCCCAGTCGTGCCGGACTATCGGGTCGCGCGCGCCGCGGATGATGAGGAGCGGGGTCCGGAGCCGGACGAGCGACTCCTCGGTCTTGTAGCCGAGCATGATCGGCACCGTCCGGAAGTACCAGCGGAGCCCGGTGCGGACGTAGTCGCGGAGCACCGCCCAGTTGGCGGGGGGCGTCTCGAGCAGAAAGTCGGTAGTCAGCCGGAGCCCCTGCTGGAACGCCGTGCGTGCGCCGGGATCGACGACACCGCCCATCGTCACCACGAGCGAGAAGAGGTCCGGCTCCTGCAGCGCGGCCTCGAGGACGATCTGCCCGCCCATCGAGTGACCGACCAGCACGGCGTCGCGGAGCCCTGCCGAGCGGACGTACGCGTTGAGGATCTCCGCGTGCTCCTCGAGGGGCAGGGGCGCCTCCGGCTTCGGCGCGCCGCCGAACCCGGGGAGCTCCACCGCGTGCACTCCGCCGGTGCGGGCCAGAACCCGCGCCAGGCGGGTGAAGTAGCGGGAGGCGACGCCGATCCCGTGCACGAGCACGAACTGCGGACCTGTGTCCGGGCCGAGTCGCTTGACGAGCATCGTGCGGCCCTCGTGCTTGAATCCCAGGACCGTCCGCCACTGCATGCGTCGAGCCTACGTTCCGACTCTGTGCGGGGGCGGCCGGAGGGGGGAACACCATGACGATTCGCACACGAACGGGGCCCGCTCCGCACGTCGCGCCTGCACCGCCGCGGCCGCCCGCAAGCATGCGGGAGCGCGGTCCCGGCCACGCGCCTGCAGCGCTCTGCCTCGCCGCGCACGCGGCCGAGCCGCGGATCCCCGCACTCGCTCGGCTGCTCGGCTTCTCGCCGCTTCGCGGGGCGGCGGCGCAGCGATACGAGCGCGCGCTGTTCGAGGCGGAGACCGCTCTCTCCCTCCGCCGCCTGCCGGCCGACTGGACCGTCCTGCACTCGGTGCCGCTCGCCGAGTCGCGGGTCGTCGTCCCGCACCTCGCCATTGGGCCGGCCGGCGTCTTCGCACTGTTCCCCGACCCGCGGCCCGACGCCCAGGTGTGGCTGTCGGGAGACCTCCTCACCGTGGACGGCGTGCCATCCGAGGCGCTCGCCGACGCCGAGGCCGCCGCGCACGAGATCGCGGTCCGGCTCGGCGACGTCCTGCCCCGCTCGGTCGGCGTGGTGCCGGTGGTGACATTCGTCGCACCGCGGCGTGTGCTGGTCCGCTCCGCGCCGCGCACCGCGCGGGTCCTGCCGATGGGCGAGGTCGCGGGCTGGCTGCGCTCGCTGCCCGAGGTCTGCTCCGCGCTGCAGGTGGACCGCCTGGCCGATACCGCGGAGCTCCCGGAGGTGTGGGGGATGCGCGCGTCCGCCGTGGCCGGCGGCGCCGACCTCGCCCCGGTCCACACCGAGGTGGCGGCGGCGGAGCTGCGGTGGCAGCGGGCGCTGCGGGTGCTCGTCGCGGCCGCCACGGCCATCTCCGCGACATCGGCGATCGGGCTGGCGGCGCTGCTCGGGGTGTTCGGGGGCTGACGGGCGCCCCATAGGCTGGTCGGGCCCTTCCACCCAACCGACTTACTGAGGAGTGCCCGCGTGACCACCTTCCGCCGGCTCGGGCCCATCGGCTCCGAGGTCCCCGTGGTGGAGGTCGACGGCGTCGTCCGCGACCTCCGTCCGCTCACCGCCGACATCGACGGGGACTTCCTGGCGAGCGGAGGGTTGACGCGGGCCCGCGAGGCGGCGGCGTCACTCCCTGTCGTGGAAGGCGCCGAAGGCATGCGGGTCGGTGCGCCCATCGCCCGCCCGCAGGCAGTGCTCTGCATCGGGCAGAACTACGCGGCCCACGCCGCCGAGTCGGGCTCGCCCGCCCCCGAATGGCCCATCCTCTTCTTCAAGCACCCCAACACGGTGGTCGGCGCGTTCGACGACATCCCCTTCCCGCCGCGCGCGACGCAGCTCGATTGGGAGGTCGAGCTCGGCGTGGTCATCGGGCGTCGCGTCAGCTACCTCGACTCGGAGGAGGCCGCGCTCGACGCATTGGCCGGCTATGTGCTGAGCCACGACGTGTCGGAGCGGCGATGGCAACGCGAGGAGTCCGGCGGCCAGTGGTCGAAGGGCAAGACGGGAAAGGGCTTCAACCCGCTCGGGCCCTGGCTGGTTCCGGCCGACGAGGTGGATCCGCAGGGTCTGCGCCTCTGGTCCACCGTCAACGGGGAGCCGCGTCAGGACTCCAGCACGGCGGACATGATCTTCCCGGTCGCCGCCCTCGTGCGGGACCTCTCCCAGTACGCCGTGCTCGAGCCGGGTGACCTCATCAACACCGGCACCCCGGAGGGGGTGGCGATGTCGGGCCGGTTCCCCTACCTGCAGGTCGGCGACGTGATCGAGCTGGGGATCGAAGGGCTCGGCGTCGCCCGGCAGCACGTGGTCGCTCCGGCTCGGCCCAGCTAGCCTCGGCTCATGGCCTTCTTCCGCCGGTCCGAGCCCTCCGAGTTCCCGAAGGACGACGCAGGCAGCGGATCCCTCAACGACTACCGGTACGACCTGCTGCCCCGCAACGGGCGGGTGAAGATCCGGCTCGCCGGCAGCGACGCGGCCGCCGATCTGCTGCGGCCGCTGATCGGCGTCGAGGACATCGCCACGGCGGGCGGCCAGCGGACCCCGGAGGAGGAGCGCACCGACGCCCCCATGGACATCAGGCTGTTCGCGGACCGCCGGATTCTCGGCCCGGTGGGCCGAGTTCCCCGGGGCCTCGAGGCGGCGGTCGCGGAGGCGCTCAGCCGGCTGGAGAGTTCCGGCCGGAAGGCCAGGATCCCGGTCGAGGTGGTCGACACGAAGCACGGACCGCGCGTCGACCTGCTGATGGGCCAGACCCGCTGAGCAATCTCGCCCACGCCCCGCGCGGGCCGGTCAGTGAAGGGGAATAAGTCCTCTCCACACGGCGTTGAGGCTGCTGTTCGATGCAAACGCATGGAGTGTGCGACGCAGAAGGAGCGGTTCGATGCAGTTCGGAATCTTCACGGTCGGCGATGTCACCCCCGACCCCACCACCGGGCGCACGCCCACCGATGGTGAGCGCATCCAGGCGATCCTGACCATCGCGCAGAAGGCGGAGGAGGTCGGCCTCGACGTCTTCGCGCTCGGCGAGCACCACAACCCGCCATTCGTGCCGTCGTCGCCCACGACGATGCTCGGCTACCTCGCCGCCAAGACGGAGCGGATCATCCTCTCCACCGCGACGACGCTCATCACCACCAACGACCCGGTGAAGATCGCCGAGGACTACGCGATGCTGCAGCACGTCGCGAACGGCCGCAACGACCTCATGCTCGGCCGCGGCAACACCGGCCCCGTCTACCCGTGGTTCGGCAAGGACATCCGGCAGGGCATCCCGCTCGCCATCGAGAACTACGCGCTCCTGCACCGCCTCTGGCGGGAGGACGTCGTCGACTGGAGCGGCAAGTTCCGCACGCCGCTGCAGGGCTTCACCGCCACTCCGCGCCCCCTCGACGGCGTCCCGCCGTTCGTCTGGCACGGCTCCATCCGCTCCCCCGAGATCGCCGAGCAGGCCGCGTACTACGGTGACGGCTTCTTCGCGAACAACATCTTCTGGCCCAAGGAGCACTACCAGCAGCTGATCGGCTTCTACCGCCAGCGCTTCGAGCACTACGGCCACGGCACAGCGCAGCAGGCGATCGTCGGCCTCGGCGGCCAGGCGTTCATGCGGACCAAGTCGCAGGACGCGGTGGATGAGTTCCGCCCCTACTTCGACAACGCGCCCGTCTACGGGCACGGTCCGAGCCTCGAGGACTTCACCGCCCAGACCCCGCTGACCGTCGGCAGCCCTCAGCAGGTGATCGACAGGTACGCGTCCATGCGCGACACCTTCGGCGACTACCAGCGGCAGCTGTTCCTGATGGACCACGCGGGTCTGCCCCTGAAGGTGGTGCTCGAGCAGCTCGACATCCTCGGCGAGCAGGTCGTTCCCGTCCTCCGGAAGGAGCTGGCGAAGGACCGGCCGGCCACCGTGCCCGACGCCCCCACCCACGAGTCCTTGGTCGCCCGTCGGGATGCCGCCATCGCGGCTCCGGCAGAGCCCGCCACCGTCTGAGAGGAGAGGACGCGATGACCTCCCGCACCCTGGCCGTGATCTCTGCCGGCCTCAGCAAGCCCTCGTCCACCCGGATGCTCGCCGACAGGCTGGCGGACGCCACCGCCCGGCGGCTCGAGGAGACCGGCGACGACGTCCGGGTCGAGGTAGTCGAGCTGCGCGACCTCGCTCACGACATCACCAACAATCTGCTCACCGGGTTCCCCGGTGCGGCGCTCGCCGACGCGATCGACACGGTCACCGGTGCCGACGGCCTTCTCGCCGTGACGCCGATCTTCAGCAGCAGCTACAGCGGCCTGTTCAAGTCGTTCTTCGACGTGCTCGAGCCCGGCGCGATCGCCGACCAGCCGGTGCTGATCGGCGCGACCGGCGGCAGCAGCCGGCACTCGCTCGCGCTCGACTACGCGATCCGCCCGCTGTTCGCCTACCTG
>DATCMN010000255.1:0-4762 GCA_036563405.1 Naasia sp.
CCTGAGCATGCGGCACGGCATCGTGATCCTGCCGCAGCAGCCCTGGGCGGAGGCCCGGCGGCTGTGGAGCAGCGCCGAGGGCCTCGGCTTCGACTCCGCCTGGACCTACGACCACCTGTCCTGGCGCTCGCTCGCCGACCAGCCCTGGCATGCGACCATCCCCACGCTGACCGCCGCCGCCACCGTGACGGAGACCATCCGGCTCGGCACCTTCGTCGCCTCCCCCAACTTCCGCCATCCCGTGCCGTTCGCGAAGGAGCTCGCAACCGTCGACGACATCTCCGGCGGCCGGATGCTGCTCGGCGTGGGCTCCGGCGGCACCGGCTTCGACGCCTCGGTGCTCGGCCAGGACGCCCTGTCGGCCGGGCAGCGGCACTCCCGCTTCGTCGAGTTCGTCGACGACCTCGACGTGCTGCTTCGCCACGAGACCGACGGTCCCATCTCCTTCGACGGGAAATGGTTCACCGCGGTGAATGCGCGGATGGTCGGCACCCCGCGTCAGCTGCCGCGCCTGCCGCTCCTGATCGCCGCCGACGGACCGAAGGGCATCGCCCTCGCCGCCGACCGGGGCGACGGCTGGATCACGCTCGGCGGTGGCAGCGACGACCGAGAGCAGTGGTGGCAGGACGTGGCCGGACGCGTCCGCCTCGTCGAGGAGCAGGAGGCGCGCACCGGACGCCGGCTGCAGCGCCTGCTCAACCTCGACGGACCCGCCGGCTTCGCCCTCGAGAGCGTTGGCGCCTTCCAGGATGCGGAGGGCCGGGCCGCGGAGCTCGGCTTCGACGAGGTGATCGTGCACTGGCCGCGCCGCGAGGGCGTGTACGCGGGCGACGAGGAGGTGCTGTTCGAGGTCGCCTCCCGCTTCTGACCGCGTGAGTTGCCGGTTCCGGTCCCTATTCCGCTCGGATGGGGACGGAAAGCGGCAAGTCGACGAGGATCGGGCGGGTCAGCCCACCAGGTTCTGGGCGAAGACATGCGGGGTGAAGCCCGTCAGGTCGCCGAGGCCCTCGCCCTGGCCGACGAGCTTCACCGGCAGGCCTGTGCGCTCCTGCACGGAGAGGACGAAGCCGCCCTTCGCGCTGCCGTCCAGCTTGGTGAGCACGAGGCCCGTGACGCCCGCGACCTCGAGGAACGCCTCGGCCTGGTGCAGCCCGTTCTGGCCGGTCGTGGCGTCGAGCACCAGCAGCACCTCGGCGATCGGCGCGAGCTTCTCGACGACGCGGCGGATCTTGCCCAGCTCGTCCATCAGGCCGGCCTTCGTCTGCAGTCGGCCTGCGGTGTCTATGAGCACGATCTCGGTGCCGTTCCGCTTCGCCTGCTCGACCGTCTGGTAGGCGACGGACGCCGGATCCTGTCCGGGGTGCTGCGGCCGGACGACGTCGGCGCCTGCCCGCTCGGCCCACGTGGCGAGCTGCTCGACGGCGGCGGCGCGGAACGTGTCCGCAGCGCCCACCACGACGGTGCGGCCGTAGTTCCGCACGAACTTCGCGAACTTCCCGATCGTCGTCGTCTTGCCGACTCCGTTCACGCCGACGACGAGGACGACCGCGGGCCGCTCCGTGAGCCGGAGGGTGGGGTCGTACTTCGACAGCCGCTCCTCGATGCTCTCCCGGAGCATGCGCTGCAGATCGCGCGGATCCTCCGTCCGGTAGCGGTCCACCTTGGCGCGGAGGTCGGCGATGGTCTCCTCCGTGACCGTGGGACCGAAGTCGGCGGAGAGGAGGGTGTCCTCGAGGTCCTCCCACGTCTGCTCGTCGATCGTCTTCTTCGCGAACATGCCGCGGAGCGCGCCCGACAGCGACCAGGGGGTGCGATCTGCCACGGATCCAGCCTATTCGGACAGCGTGCAACCTCTGTCGCCGTCCAGGGGGCACTGCCACAGTGGGGGCACCCCGATCGGACGAATGGACGGCGCATGACGGTTGTCGGCTTCCACGCCTCACACGAGCAGATCCCCCCGCGCGAGCTCCTCCGCGCCGCGCGCCGTGCGGAGGAGGTGGGCTTCACCGCGGGCATGTGCTCCGACCACATCGCCCCATGGAGCGAGCGGCAGGGCGAGTCCGGCTTCGCCTGGTCCTGGCTCGGTGCCGCGCTCGAGGCGACGAACCTGCCGTTCGGCGTGGTGAACGCGCCCGGCCAGCGCTACCACCCGGCGATCATCGCGCAGGCGGCTGCGACTCTGGAGTCGATGTACCCGGGCCGGTTCTGGGTCGCCCTCGGCTCCGGCGAGAACGCCAACGAGCACATCACCGGCCAGGGCTGGCCCCGGAAGGAGCTGCGGAACCAGCGGCTCCGCGAATGCGTGGACGTGATGCGCGCTCTCTTCGCGGGCGAGGAGGTGAGCCACGACGGGCTCGTCACGGTGGACCGCGCGAAGGTGTGGTCCCTGCCGGAGACCCCGCCGCCGCTGCTCGCCACCGCGGTCAGCGCGGCGACAGCTGCCTGGGCGGCCGACTGGGCCGACGGATTCGCGACCGTCAACCAGCCTGTCGAGCTGGTGAGGGCCGCCCTCGACGCCTACCGGGACGCGGGTGGACGCGGTCCCGCGGCGCTGCAGGTGCACGTCTGCTGGGCGCCCGACGAGGACGAGGCGGAGCGGATCGCCGACGACCAGTGGGGCATGCAGGTGTTCGGGCCCCCGCTCGCCTGGGACCTCGACACCCCCGCCGCCTTCGACTCCGCAGCGTCCAAGGTCCCGGCCGCGGCCGTCCGCGACGCCGTCGTCGTCTCCGCCGACCCGTCCGTGCACGTCGCGCGGCTCCAGGAGTACCTGGCCCTCGGCTTCGACGAGCTCTACATCCACCACGTCGGCAAGGAGCAGGGCGCCTTCCTGGACGTGTTCGGCGAGCGCGTGCTCCCCCAGCTCGGCGTGACGGCCAAGGCGCCCGCCGAGCCCGCCGCGGGACGGGGCGGGCGATGAAGCTCACCGACACGAGCGACCTGTGGTGGCGCTCCGCAGTGGTCTACTGCCTCGACGTGGAGACGTTCCAGGACTCGAACGGGGACGGCCACGGCGACTTCGCTGGCCTCGCCCACCGCATCGACTACCTGGCCGAGCTCGGCGTCACCTGCATCTGGCTGATGCCGTACTACCCGACGCCGGAACGGGACGACGGCTACGACATCCTCGACTTCTACGGCGTGGACCCGCGGCTCGGCACGCACGGCGACCTCGTCGAGGCGCTGCGCCTCGCGAGCGACCGCGGCATCCGGGTCATCGTCGACCTGGTGGTCAACCACACGTCGGACAAGCACCCCTGGTTCCGGGCGTCGCGGTCCAGCCGGGACAACCCGTACCGCGACTGGTACGTGTGGGTGGACGAGCCGCCGCCCGGCAAGGAGAAGAACGTCTTCCCGGATGCGGAGGACGGCGTCTGGCAGTACGACGAGAAGACCGAGCAGTACTACCAGCACAGCTTCTACCGGCAGCAGCCGGACCTCAACGTGGTGAACCCGGCGGTGCGCGACGAGATCGCGAAGATCATCGGATTCTGGCTGCAGCTCGGCGTGTCCGGGTTCCGGGTCGACGCCGTTCCGTTCCTCCTCGACACGAAGGGCGTCGAGGCGGCGAGCGAGCTGCTGCCCGACCCGCACCAGTACCTGCGCTCCATCCGGTTGTTCATGAGCCGGCGGTCGGGTCAGTCGATCCTGCTCGGCGAGGTGAACCTGCCCTACGACGGCCAGCTCGGCTTCTTCGGCGGCCCCGAGGGCGGCGAGCTGACCATGCAGTTCGACTTCAACGCCATGCAGCGGATGTACCTGTCGCTCGCGCGGGAGGACGCGACCCCGCTCCTCGAGACCCTGCGGGAGCGCCCGCCCCTGCCGGACGGCACCCAGTGGGCGATCTTCGTGCGCAACCACGACGAGCTGACGCTCGACAAGCTGAGCGAGGAGGAGCGCCAGGAGGTGTTCGCCGCCTTCGGCCCCGACCCGGACATGCAACTGTACGGGCGGGGACTCCGGCGCAGGCTCCCGCCGATGCTGGGCGGCGACCCGCGCCGCATCCGGATGGCGTACAGCCTGCTCTTCGCCCTGCCCGGCACCCCGACGCTCTTCTACGGCGAGGAGATCGGCATGGGCGAGAACCTGGCGGTCGAGGGGCGGATGAGTGTCCGGACGCCGATGCAGTGGACGGAGGGCACGAACGGCGGCTTCTCGACAGCGCCGGAGCGGAAGCTGCCGGCGTCCGTCACGCCGGACGGCTACGGCCCGGCGTTCGTCAACGTCGAGTCGCAGCAGCACGACAACGACTCGCTGCTCGCCTTCATCCGCACCCTGGCACACGTCTACCGAACGACGTTCGAGATCGGCTTCGGGGAACCGGAGTACCTGGAGCTCGGCGACGTGCGGCTGCTGTGCTGCCTGATGCGCTGGGACGAGGGCTCCGTCGTGACCGTGCACAATTTCGGCTCGGCTGCGGCGATGGCGCGCATCCCGATCGAGGGCACGTCGGTGGTGGATCTGCTGACGGGCACGCATGAGGACGCCCCCGACGGCGTGGTGGAGGTGCCGCTCGAGGGCTACGGGTTCCGCTGGCTGAGGGTGCTCCCCTGAGCTCCGCTCCCTGCCTTCCCTCCATTGCGGCACCAGTGCCGCGTGGGGCTCGGGCGGGCTCGCCTTCAACAGGCCAGCTTGCCTTCAACAGGCCAGAAATAGCCCCTTCAGCCTGTTGACGGGAAAGCGGCCTGTTGAGGGCAGGTGAGAGTGAGGGCCCTCCGTCAGGCGGAGGCGGTCTCGCGCCCGACGCGCTGGCCCACGACCG
>DATCMN010000284.1:0-4941 GCA_036563405.1 Naasia sp.
GCACACCATCCGCCCGTCGTTCGAGATCATCAAGACCAAGCCGGGCGTCTCCGTCGTCTCGAGCGTGTTCCTGATGGCCCTCGCCGACCGGGTCCTCGTCTACGGCGACTGCGCCGTCATCCCCGACCCGACCAGTGACCAGCTCGCCGATATCGCGCTGTCCTCGTCGGCGACGGCCGCGCAGTTCGGCATCGAGCCGCGGGTCGCCATGCTCTCCTACTCGACAGGCACGTCGGGCGAGGGCGCGGATGTGGAGAAGGTGCGGGCCGCGACCGAGCTGGTGCGCCAGCGCAGGCCGGAGCTGCCCGTGGAGGGCCCGATCCAGTACGACGCCGCGGCCGATGTCGCGGTGGCGCGCACCAAGCTGCCCGGCTCGCTGGTCGCCGGCCGCGCGACGGTCTTCATCTTCCCGGACCTCAACACCGGCAACAACACGTACAAGGCGGTCCAGAGGAGCGCCGGTGCCGTCGCCATCGGCCCGGTCCTCCAGGGCCTCAACAAGCCGGTCAACGACCTGTCCCGCGGCGCGCTCGTGGAGGACATCGTGAACACCGTCGCGATCACCGCGATCCAGGCCGGCGCCGCGCGCGCGGCCGGACCGGCCGAGGGTGCGCAGTGACCGCCGTCCTGGTGATCAACAGCGGATCGTCGTCGCTCAAGTACCAGCTGCTGGACGCCGACACGGAGCAGGTGCTCGCTAAGGGCCTGATCGAGCGGATCGGGCAGCCCACCGGGGCGATGACCCACGGGTTCGGGGACCGGGAGGAGGCGAGCGAGCCGCCGACACCCGACCACGACGCCGCCTTCCGCGCCATGACGGTGGCGTTCGCCGAGCACGGCCCGTCCCTTGCGGACGCCGGCCTCGTGGCCGTCGGTCACCGGGTGGTGCACGGCGGAGCGCGGTTCTTCGCGCCCACCGTTCTCACCGAGCAGGCGGAGCGCGACATCGACGAGCTCGCCGAGTACGCGCCGCTGCACAATCCAGCGAACCTCGCAGGGATCCGCGCCGCCCGGGCGGCATTCCCCGACGTGCCGCAGGTCGCGGTGTTCGACACGGCCTTCCACCAGACGATGCCGCGGGAGGCGTACACCTACGCCATCGACTCCGCCGTGGCCGAGCGGTACCGCATCCGCCGCTACGGCTTCCACGGCACCTCCCACAAGTACGTCTCCGTGAAGGCCGCGGCGTTCCTCGGGATGCCGCTCGAGGAGAGCCGCGTGATCGTGCTCCACCTCGGCAACGGCGCCTCCGCCTGCGCTGTGCGCGGCGGCCGCTCCATCGACACCTCCATGGGCTTCACGCCGTTGCAGGGGCTCGTCATGGGCACCCGGTCCGGCGACCTCGACCCGGCCGTCGTGTTCCAGCTGGCGCGCTTCGGCGGACTCGACCTCGATCAGCTCGACGAGCTGCTCAACAAGCGGAGCGGACTCCTCGGCCTGGCCGGCACCGCCGACCTCCGCGACGTGACGGCGAAGGCCGATGCGGGCGACGAGGCGGCGCAGACCGCGATCGACGTGTACTGCCACCGCATCCGGCACTACGTCGGCGCCTACCTCGCGCAGCTCGGGGGAGCGGACGCCATCGTGTTCACCGCGGGCGTCGGCGAGAACGCTGCGGGGATCCGGGCGCGCTCCCTCGCCGGGCTGGAGGGCCTGGGCATCGCTGTCGACCCGGAGCGCAACGCGTCGCGCGAGCGGGGCGAGCGGAGCATCTCCCGGGAGGGCACGGCCATCCCGGTGCTCGTCATCCCGACGAACGAGGAGCTGGAGATCGCCCGGCAGGCCGTCTCCGTCCTTTGAGCAGGATCGGCTCCGGATCGGTGGGCGAGCGTCGCGGGGAGTAACCCCGGCGGAGCGGCCTCCGCGCCCGCCAGTAGGATCGGGGTGTTTGTGCCACTCCCTGAGGAGAACAACCCGTGACGAAGCCGATCGTGCTGATCGCTGAAGAGCTCTCGCCCGCCACGGTCGAGGCCCTCGGCCCCGACTTCGACATCCGGAACGTCGACGGGACCGACCGGACCGCGCTCCTCGCCGAGCTCGCCGAGGCGAGCGCCGTGCTGGTCCGCTCCGCTACCCGGATCGACGCCGAGGCGATCGCGGCTGCCCCGCAGCTGAAGGTCGTCGCCCGCGCGGGCGTCGGGCTCGACAACGTGGACATCCCCGCCGCTACCGAAGCCGGCGTGATGGTGGTCAATGCGCCCACCTCCAATGTGGTCTCCGCCGCCGAGCTGGCCATCGGCCACCTGCTCGCCGTCGCGCGGCACATCCCCGACGCGAACGCCTCCCTCAAGGCGGGGGAGTGGAAGCGGAGCCGGTACACCGGCGTCGAGCTGTACGAGAAGACGATCGGCATCGTCGGCCTGGGCCGGATCGGCACCCTCGTCGCGCAGCGGCTCGCGGGCTTCGGCGCCACGCTGGTCGCCTACGACCCCTACGTGACACCGTCCCGGGCGCAGCAGCTCGGGGTGCAGCTGCTGAGCCTCGACGAGCTGGTCGAACAGAGCGACTTCATCACCATCCACATTCCGAAGACGCCCGAGACCACCGGCCTCATCGACGCCGCGATGTTCGCGAAAGCCAAGCCGAACCTGCGCATCGTCAACGCGAGCCGCGGCGGGATCATCGACGAGGCGGCCCTGCACGAGGCCCTGTCCGCCAAGCGCATCGCCGGCGCGGGCATCGACGTGTTCGTCTCCGAGCCGCCGACCGGCTCACCGCTGCTCGGGCTCGACAACATCGTCGTGACGCCGCACCTGGGCGCCTCCACCGACGAGGCGCAGGAGAAGGCCGGCATCTCGGTCGCGAAGTCGGTCCGCCTCGCCCTGTCCGGCGAGCTGGTGCCGGATGCCGTCAACGTCGCGGGCGGCGTCATCGACCCGTACGTGCGGCCCGGGATCCCGCTGATCGAGAAGCTCGGGCAGGTGTTCTCCGCGCTCGCGGACGGCCCGCTCGCGAGCATCGACGTGGAGATCCGCGGGGAGCTCGCCGACTACGACGTGAGCGTGCTGAAGCTCGCCGCGCTCAAGGGCATCTTCACCAACGTGGTCAGCGAGAACGTCTCCTACGTGAACGCGCCGCTCCTCGCCGAGCAGCGCGGCGTGACAGTGCGGCTCCTCACCGACTCCGTGTCGGAGGAGTACCGCAACGTGCTCACCATCCGCGGTGCGCTGGCCGACGGCACGCAGGCGTCGGTGTCCGGCACGCTGACCGGCACCCGGCAGATCGAGAAGATCGTCGAGATCAACGGCTACGACGTCGAGGTGCCGGTCGCGCCGCACCTGGTGGTCTTCACCTACGACGACCGACCGGGGGTCGTCGCCGTCTACGGGCAGCGGTTCGGCGAGGCCGGCATCAACATCGCGGGCATGCAGATCGCGCGTAAGGGCGCCGGCGGGAAGGCGCTCTCGGTGCTGACCATCGACGGTCCGGCCCCGGACGAGCTGCTCGAGGACATCCGGACTGCGATCCGAGCGGACGCCCTCCGCGAGATCGACATCCTCGACATCGCCTGACGCGCGAGACGAAGGACGTTCCGGCTCGGACCGTACGGTGCGCCGTACCAGTCGAGCCGGAACGTACTCGATCCGGCTAGAGGCGGTCCTCACGAACGTCGCGGCGGACGCGCTCGCCGGTGACCGGGTCGACCGCGGTGCGGCTCGTCGCGACAGTGCTCCGCCGGCGGGCCAGCAGCACGATGCCGAGGATGATGCCGATCGCCCCGGCGACCATCAGGATGTAGCCGACGACTGTGAGGTCGATGCCGGGCACGTCGATGTTGACGGCGAACGCGAGGATCGCGCCGACCGCCAGTAGGAAGATTCCAGCTCCGAGGCTCATGGCCCACCCCTCTGCCCGGCGAAGATCGCGGGCGGGCTCATCCTGACACGGGCGATAGTGTGTGGGAACCGTCCCCCGCCGATCCTCGGAGAGCCATGTCCCGTGTCATCCGCCTCGCGTCCATTCCGGGAGACGGGATCGGGCCCGAAGTGATCGGCGAGGCGCTGAAGGTGCTGACCGCCGCCCTGCCCGCCGACACTGAGCTGCAGGTCACCGAGTTCCGGCTGGGGGCCGCCCGCTTCCTGGAGACGGGCGACGTCCTGCCCGACGCCGAGCTCGCCGCGATCGCCGGCCACGACGCGATCCTGCTCGGCGCCGTCGGCGGTGTCCCCGGCGACCCGCGCCTCGCGAACGCGAACATCGAGCGCGGGCTGCTCCTCCGGCTCCGCTTCGAGCTGGACCACTACGTGAACCTGCGTCCCACCCTGCTGCAGCCTGGCGTGGTCTCGCCGCTCAGTTCCCCCGGCGAGGTCGACTTCGTGGTCGTCCGCGAGGGGACAGAGGGTCCGTACGTCGGCAACGGGGGAGCGATCCGCGCCGGCACGCCGCACGAGATCGCCACGGAGGTGAGCGTCAACACCGCTCACGGCGTCGAGCGGGTGGTGCGCTACGCGTTCGCGAAGGCGCAGCAGCGGCGCGGCAAGCTCACCCTCGTGCACAAGACGAATGTGCTCACCTTCGCCGGTGCACTGTGGAAGCGCGCAGTCGACGCCGTCGCGGCCGAGTTCCCCGACGTCACGGTCGACTACCTGCACGTCGACGCGGCCACCATCTTCCTGGTCACCGATCCTGCTAGATTCGACGTGATCGTCACGGACAACCTCTTCGGCGACATCCTCACCGACCTGGCCGGCGCAATAAGCGGCGGAATCGGTCTCGCGGCCTCCGGCAACATCAACCCGGACGGTGCGTTCCCCTCGATGTTCGAGCCGGTTCACGGTTCCGCTCCCGACATCGCCGGGCAGCAGAAGGCCGATCCCACGGCCGCCATCCTGTCCGTCGCGCTCCTCCTCGACCACCTCGGTCTGCCGGACGCGGCGCAGCAGGTGACGGACGCGGTGACCCGTGACCTCGCCGCCCGGGCCGCCGGCGACGGCGCCCGCC
>DATCMN010000285.1:0-2486 GCA_036563405.1 Naasia sp.
CCACACCAGCGGGCGACGCGGATCGTGGATGGTCTCGAAGTCGAACCAGCGGGCGACGTCGCTCGCCAGGTCGACCAGCACGTTCTCGGCCATGGCATCCCCGTGGGTGAATCCGAGGCGGTGGAACTCGGCGAGCGCGACGACCGCCCGCACGATTGCCCGCTCCCGGTCCGACTCCGCCAACTCCGGATCCTCCAGCAGGGTCGCCAGCGTCTCCCCGGGGAGGCGCGGCAGGATGAGCGCCCCGTCGGCATCGACCCGAATCGACGTACCGTGGAGGTGCCGGTAGACCAGCCGTTCTCGCGCCGCCCAATCTCGCCGGGGGAGGACCCGCACGCCGGTATCCAGGATCCCGAACAACGGACCGCCCATCCAGACCAGGAGCGGCGCGTAGCCGAAGCGGGATTTGCGCACCAGAAGCTCGCCATCCCGGTAGACGATCCGCGCCTGCGCGTACCTCCCGGACCGGAGCAGCCGCCCCAGCGCCAGGCACAGGAGAAAGTAGGCCCGCTCCGCCAACTCCCGCACGGTCACTCAATCCCCCGAGAGCAGGCAGACGACGCCCAGGATGATCAGCGCCAGGCCCACGCTGTGCAGGCGGCGAAGCTGTTCGCCGAAGGCGTGGGCGCTCGCCAGCGGGATGAGCGCGTAGGTGAGGCTGCTCAGCCCATAGGCCCGCGACAAGGGGGCGACGCGGAGGACGTAGAGCCAGCACACCGTCGATGCGGCCCAGGCGGCGAGCCCAGACAGGACATGGACGTCCCGGGCGGCGGCCAGCAGGAACGCGACCGGCTCGAGACCGGCCAGGTGCCGGGCACCGGACTTCAGGCAAAGTTGCCCCGCCGCCGAGAACGCCACCGCCCCCAGGATCAGGACGATCGTCTTGCCCTGCATCAGCGATGGCCCCCCTCGCGTCGAATCGGCGCGTAGGCGGTGGTGCGCGCCCGGGCGAACAGGACCACCGCGACCCATTTCAGGAACGTTCGCGGGTAGCCGCACGGCTGGAGGTCCATGCGCCGGCTGGAGGTGCGCGCGGTGAGGCCGCGATCGTAGAGGAAGCGTCCGCGGTGGAAGCGGTAGGCCGCCCCGGTCAGGGGCCATTCCTCGGCGATCACCCGGGACTCGTCGAAGGGGCCGTAGCGCGCGAAGTGCGCCCGGTCGCAGCTCAGGAACGCCGGCATCGACTTGGCCCGCGCCACGGGGAGGCGTCGCGCCAGTCCCCAGAAGGCCCACCAGAGCCGGGCACGGAGTCCGGGCTCCAGGGAGGCGAGCCGATAGAGGACCAGACACCGATCCTCGCACTCGTGGTGTCGCAGGATCCGATCGACGGTATCTCCGGGGACGATGGTGTCCGCGTCGACGAAGCAGAGCACCCGCCCGGAACTGGCCGCGGCCCCGGCGTTGCGCGCCGCGGCGCAGGTCCCGCCGACGCACGGGACCAGCCGCACGCCGACGGCAGCGACGAGGCCCCTCACGATGGCGGCGGTGGCGTCCTCGCTCCCGTCGTCCGCCACGATGACCTCACACGGGGTGTCGGGGAGCCAGAGTTCGTCCCGGGAGACGCCCGCAGCCCGCGCCACGCTCGCGAGGATGGCCTCGACGACCTCGCCGATCAGCGCCTCCTCGTTCCGCGCGGGGATCACGAAGGAGAGACGACGCTCAGTCATCATGCTCCACCATCCACGCGGTGACCACCAGGGCGCTGCCGGGGAGCACTGGCCGCGCCCGTCGCGACCGGACGCGCAGGCCGGCCGCCGCGACATCACGCCGCAGCGCACGTTCGGTATAGAAGCGCCGGGTCCGCATGGTGAACGCCGCCTCCGGTGGGACGTACCCCAGACGCTTCGCAACGTGGAATGCCGCGCTGGTCCAGAGGAACTCCCTGGCCCGCAGCCACGCGTAACCGAGGCGATTCGCATGGAGGGACTGCACCAGGATGATCGGTCCTCGGGTGACGCGGGCCGCTTCCGCCAGGACACCGGCCGGGTCGTTCGGGTAGGCGAGCATGAAGATGAGCAGCGCGGCGGTGTAGATGCCCTCCTCGAACGGCAGTGCCCCATCGGCGACCAGGACGGGGGGGCGCCCCACGACATGGATGTCGCTCACGTCGGCGGTGACCACCGCGAGTCCGCGATCCCGCTCCAACCGCGCCGCGAGGTGTCCGGTCCCCGAGCCGAGGTCGAGCACGGGTCCATCGGCCGGCAGCCAGGCGCCCACTAGCGCTAGGAGCCGACGGGCGCGCCGTTCCATGACGGCGTCGAGTAGCGACCTCATCATGCACCGGCCGCGAGCAACCGGGTCGCCGTGCTCGGTTCGTGCCCGGCCTCGATGAGCCCCCGGATAAGCCGGAGGATCTGCGGCCAGAACCCCCGCTCCAGATCCCTAGGGTGGATCGCTAGGGTGGGGATGCCGCTCCCCAGGGACTGCGACAGCCACCCAATCCCGTGGCCGAGGTGTCCGAGCCAGCCCCAGCGGCCACAGTCCCA
>DATCMN010000286.1:0-5042 GCA_036563405.1 Naasia sp.
TCGCGTCGATGCCCGACTCCCAGGCCGTCGACTCCTCCTCGAGGTCACCGCGGGGGATGTCGATGCCGAGGATCTCCTCGAGCTGCTCGAGCAGGGCGAGCGTGGCTTTCGGGGAGGGGGCGTTGTGCACGTAGTGGGGAACCGACGCCCACACGGAGACCGTCGGGATGCCGACCACGTCGGCGCTGTCGGCGAGCACCGACAGGATGCCGACCGGTCCCTCATAGGAGCTGCGCTCGAGCCCGAGCTGGTCGCGGAGTTCGCTCGACTCGCTCGAGGCATAAGTGGCGATGGGGCGGGTGTGCGGCACGTCGGCGAGCATGGCGCCGAGCACGACGATGCCGCTGATGTCCGCCACGAGGGCCTGGTCGAGGATCTCGGCCGCGAAGCTCTTCCAGCCGCGCGAGGGCTCGCTGCCGAGAAGCACGTACACGTCGCCGCCGATGTGGTCCTCCGGCAGCTGCTCGGGGACGACCGATGCGGGCAGCCCGTCGTTGCGGGCTGGGCCGAAGATAGTGGCCGCGGGCCAGCGCAGCCGCCGCTTGCCGTCGTCATCGATGTACACGACGGGGCGAGTGAACTGGTAATCGAAGTACTGCTCCGGGTCGACGTCGTGCAGAGGGACGAGCTCCAGGGCGTCGCGCAGGACCGCGGCGGCACCGGAGGCCGCCTCGCCCGCGTCGTTCCAGCCCTCGAAGGCGACGACGAGGATCCGTCCGTCGCCGAAGCGCCGCTCGTCCGCCATGTGGCCTGCCTTCCCGCCCGCGTCCGGGCTTCCGACCAGGATAGGCGCGGCCGTTCACCAGGACGCCGCCCCTCGGCCCGCGTTCGCCGACAGCGAGTCTCCTAGACTCGTCCGTCGTGACTTCCGCTCTTCCCGCCGCCGTTCTCTGGGACATGGACGGCACACTCGTCGACACCGAGCCCTACTGGCACGACGTGCAACGGAACCTGGTGGCGGAGTTCGGCGGCGTCTTCGACGAGGAGCAGGCACTGGGGCTGGTGGGTTCGAGCCTCGAGATCTCCGCCGCCGCGATGCAGCAGATGGGCGTGCCCTGGGGTACGGAGCACATCATCGACCACCTCACCGACCAGGTGATGGCCCGCGTCCGCACGCGGGTGCCGTGGCGTCCCGGAGCCCGCGAGCTCCTCGCCGACGTGCGCGCGGCGGGCGTCCCGACGGCTCTCGTGACGATGTCGATCCGCCGGATGGCCGCCGAGATCGCGGCGGCCGTGCCGACCGAGGACGGCCGACCCGCCTTCGACGTCATCGTCTCCTCCACCGACGTGACACACCCCAAGCCGCATCCGGAGGCGTACCTGCGGGCCGCGGAGCTCCTGGGCGTGCGCTCCGAGGAGTGCGTCGCCATCGAGGACTCCGGCCCCGGCCTTGCGGCGGCCGTCGCGTCCGGTGCCCGCACAGTGGGGGTGCCGCACGTCGTGGAGCTGCCGGAATCCGACGGCTACACGCTCTGGCCGACCCTCGAAGGGCGCTCGCTGTCCGACCTCGCGGGCCTTCCCGGCGCCGGGGAGCTCGTGCGATGACCGCCTTCTCCGGGGCGTTCCGTGCCGGCGACCGAGTCCAGCTGACCGGGCCCAAGGGGCGGCTCAACACCATCACCCTCGCACCCGGCAAGCAGTTCCACTCGCACCGGGGGATCCTCGAGCACGAGCAGCTGATCGGCCTGCCGGACGGCAGCGTGGTGGCGAACTCGGGGGGAGTGGAGTACCTCGCACTCCGGCCGCTGCTGTCCGACTTCGTGATGAGCATGCCGCGCGGCGCCGCCATCGTGTACCCGAAGGACGCGGCCCAGATCCTCGCCCGCGCCGACATCTTCCCGGGTGCCCGCGTGGTCGAAGCCGGCGTCGGCAGCGGGGCGCTCAGCCTGTGGCTGCTGCGCGCCATCGGCGACTCCGGAACCCTCACGAGCTTCGAGCGGCGCGGGGAGTTCGCGGAGGTCGCGCGCGGCAACGTGGTCGGGTTCCTCGGCGAGGAGCCCGGCAACTGGCGGCTCGTCGAAGGGGACCTGGTCGAGGAGCTGCCGGGTGCCACCGAAGCTGGGAACGTGGACCGCGTCGTCCTCGACATGCTCGCGCCCTGGGAGTGCGTCGACGTCGCCGCCGACGCCCTCACGCCCGGCGGCGTGCTGATCTGCTACGTCGCGACGGTCACCCAGCTGTCCCGCACGGCGGAGGCGATCCGCGACTCGGGGGCGTTCACCGATCCGGAATCCGCGGAGACGCTGGTGCGCGGCTGGCACGTCGAGGGCCTCGCCGTGCGTCCGGACCATCGCATGGTCGCGCACACCGCCTTCCTGATCACCGCGCGGCGCCTCGCGCCGGGGACGGTGCTGCCGCAGGTGAAGCGCCGCGCCTCCAAGTCGGAGTACAGCGACGAGGACGTCGAGCTGTGGACGCCCGGAGCGCTGGGGGAGCGGCGGCCGAGCGACAAGTCTCTGCGCCGTCGCGTCCGCGACGCTCGGGCGGGTGCCGAGGCGTCCCTGGCGCGCGAAGCCGCGAGCGGGCCGGGCACCGGCCACGGCGACGGCGCGGCGGATGCGGATCGTGCGGACGCCGCGTTCGGCGGGGACGGTGGGCACGGCGGGGACGGCCCCGGCGACGTCGGCGCTGCCGATGGTGCCCGTTAGACTGACGCGCGGCTTCCGCCCCCGGTTCCCTGCTCTCTGGACGGCTATGACTTCACGACTCGCCCGCACCGCGACCTCGGCTCTGCTGGGGGCGACCCTGCTCGGGGCGCTGTCCGCCTGCTACGTCGGCTCCGGCGACTCCGACTGCGTGCCCAGCGCCGCGTCGGGAACCTCTTCACGGGCCGTCACCGCGGACGGCGACATCCTGAGCACTCCGGACGTCTCGTTCCCGACGCCGCTGCGCCCCAGCGAGACCGAGGCGACCACCCTGATCCGCGGCGAGGGCAAGCCGATCGCGGGCGACCAGTACGTGGCCGGCTACCTCACCATCGCGAATGGCACGACCGGCGAGGTGCTCGAGCAGTCCGACTACGGCTCCGATGCGCCCGCCTCGTTCGTGATCGACGCGCTGCCCATCACGGGCCTCAGCGAAGGCCTGCAGTGCGCCACCGTGGGCAGCCGCATCGCGGTGGTCATGCCCGGCGACGAGGCCTTCACCGATGAGAACCGGCCCGCCGGCCTCGCCGCGGACGACACTCTCGTCGTCGTCGTCGACTTCAAGGACGCCTACCTCGCGCACGCCCAGGGCTGGGCCCAGGTCGCGCAGCCGGGCCTGCCCACCGTGGTGCTCGACCCCGACGGCAGGCCGGGCATCACCGTGCCGAACGCCGACGCGCCCGAGGATCTCCGCGTCAGCAAGCTGATCGCCGGGGACGGCGAAGAGGTCGAGGACGGCGATCGGGTCCTGCTCAACTACACCGGCGTGATCTGGGACACGGGCAGCGTCTTCGACTCGAGCTGGGAGAACGGCCGCCCGCTGACCATCGCCCTGGAAGAGGACGGTGCCATCCCCGGCTTCCTGACCGCCCTCGAGGACGCGAAGGTCGGCGACCAGATCCTCGCCGTCATCCCGCCCGACCAGGGCTACGGCGACCAGCCGCAGGGCGCCATCCCGGCAGACTCGACGCTGGTGTTCGTCATCGACGTCCTCGGCATCGTCGAGTAGCTGTCGTGGCCGAAGCGGTCCCCGTCGAGGAACGGCTGTTCAGCCTCGTGCTCGCGCTCGTCGCGACCGAGCACGGCCTCACCAAGGCGGAGATCCTCGGCAGCGTGCAGGGCTACCGGCAGCGCTACAAGCCGGGCGGCGACAACGCGAGTCTGGAGCGCCAGTTCGAGCGCGACAAGGACGACATCCGCGAGCTCGGCGTGCCGCTCGAGACCATCGAGCCGCTGACCGACCCGGGCAACAACCAGCTCCTCCGGTACCGCATACCGAAGGGCGCATACGATCTGCCCGCCGACGTGACCTTCACGCCCGAGGAGACGACGCTGCTGAACCTCGCCGCGGAGGTCTGGCGTGAGGGGTCGCTGTCGAGCGAGTCGCATCGCGCGCTGCTCAAGCTGCGCTCGCTGGGCGTCGAGGTGGACGACCCGACCATCGGCTACGCACCGCGCATCCGGATGCGGGAGTCGGCCTTCGAGCCGCTGCGCCAGGCGATTGCCAAGCACGTCGTGGTGCGGTTCCCCTACCTGAAGCCGGGCTTCTCGGAGGCGACGGAGCGCACGGTGGAGCCGCACGCTCTCGTGCAGCACGAGGGCCGCTGGCACCTGGCCTCCCGGGACGTGGACCGCGACCAGCCTCGGACGTTCCTGCTCAGCCGCATCGTCGGCCCCGTGGTCGCGAGCCGCACCTCCTTCGAGCCGCCGGCAGCCGACGTCGCGGGCGAGACCATCGCCGAGCTCACCCGTATCCTGCGCGAGAAGAGGGTGCGGATCCGGGTGGAGCCGGGCAGCGACGCGGAGGTGCGGCTGCGCCGACGTGCGGCGGGCAGTGCCGGGGCGGAACCCGCGGCCGGGACCGGGGAGTTCACCCTGCACTACACCGACGTCGAGCTGATCGCCGACGATCTCGCCTCCTTCGGCCCCGAGGTGCTCGTCCTCGAGCCCGCGGAGGTGCGGGACGCGGTGCGCGCACGGCTGCTCGCCGTCCTCGACGCGCACGCGGAGGAGAGGCGATGAACGCACGACCGTCGGGCTTCCGGCCGCAGGGCGCCCAGGACAAGCTCGCCTTCCTGCTCAGTCTCGTCCCGTACCTGATCGACCACGACGGCGTGTCCGTCGCCGAGGCGGCCGCGCACTTCCGCGTCACCGAGGCGGACCTCATCGCGTCGGTGAAGCTCATCGCCATGTCGGGGGTGCCGGGCGACAGCTCCGCCTACCTCGACACCGACCTGTTCGACATCGACTGGGATGCCCTCGAGGACGACAGCCGCATAGTCCTCACCCACGCCGTCGCGATCGACGAGTCGCCGCGGCTCTCGGCACGCGAGGCGGCGGCGCTGATCGCCGGACTGCAGTACCTCGCGGCACTGCCCGAGAACGGCGACCGCGGCG
>DATCMN010000289.1:0-2964 GCA_036563405.1 Naasia sp.
GGACGAACGCGAGCACTTCTGCGTTCACCCCGGCGGCCCGGATCCACCGGCTCATCGCCGGGAGCGCCGACTCGTCGGCGAGCAGGACGTACTTCCGGGCGCCGGCCGGCGCCCGCCGCGACCCCCGCGGGCCGCCCACCACTATCGGGTCGCCCGGCCGGGCGGCGCCGGCCCAGCGGGTGGCGGGTCCGGAGTCGCCGTGCAGCACGACGTCGATGTCCAGTTCCAGTCGGTCCGGGGAGAACGCGAGCGGCGTGTAGTCGCGCGCGATCCGCTCGCCCACCGGCGCGGGGAAGAACAGCTTCACGTGGTCCTCCGGTCCGACGGAGCTGAACCTGGCGAGCGATTCGCCGCCCACCGTGATGCGCACCATGGTGGAGGTGAGCTCCTCGGAGCGGACCACCCGGAGGTCGCGGCGGACCGGTTCGTGCCGGACCACCTCGCGGGCGAAGACGGGGGAGGGGTCGCTCATGCTCCCATCCTGCCCTGCGTGGGCGGGGAAGCCGCCCGGGGCGTCAGCCGGTGACGCAGCGGCCGGACGGCACAGCATCGGCCAGCGCCGGCGCCTGGGCGAGGACCGGGGCGACCTCGTCCATCGTCATGGCGTAGCCGACGTTCGCGGTGTCCGCGCTCTTGGCGAAGACGACCCCCGCGAGCGCGCCGTCCGCGGTGAGCAGCGGACCGCCCGAGTTGCCCTGCTGGACGTCCGCAGCGAGCGTGTACACCGCCCGCGGCGACGAGCTCTCGTCGTAGATGTCCTGGACGTCGAAGGTGCCGACCTCGAGCACCTCCGCGCCGCGGACGGTGAACGGGCCGCCGAACGGGTACCCCTCGACCGCCCCCTGCGCGCCATCGGCGAGGTTCGGCGCGAAGGCCAGCGGGGGTGTCGCCAGCGCGTCGACGGCGATGACGGCGAGGTCGTCCACCGGGTCGAAGTACACGACCCGGCCCGTCGCGCTGCCGTCGAGGCGCGTCTCCACGACGGGCTCGTCGACTCCCGACACCACGTGAGCGTTGGTGAGCACCCGGCCCGGCGCGATCACGAAGCCCGAGCCGGTCTGGCTCTGCCCGCAGGCGAATGCGTTGCCGCTGATCCGCACCACTGAGCGGGACGCCGCCTCCAGGGCCGGCGTGCCGGTGTCGACGTCGGGCACGTCGGGGGCCTCGAGCGGCGCCCCGAGTGCCTGCGTGATGCGCGGGATGCCGTCCTCGATCACGAGGGAGCGCAGCTGCGCCATCGCGCTGCGCACCGGCCCCGGCGTGACGCCGTCGATGGTGCGGAGCACGCCCGAGCCCGCGATGGCGCTGCTCAGCCCCGGGACGCCGAGGGATCCGACGCCGAACGCGACCATGCTGGTCACGAGGGCGGCGACGACGAAGGTCACGATCCCGCCGAGGATCCGGTCCACCACCCGCAGCGCGCCGCGCGCGACGACGCTGGAGGCCAGCGAGCCGACCAGCGCGCCGAGGCTGTTGCCGATCGCGACGAGCCCGACGACGAGGGCGATCGACGCGACGAGGCGCCAGCCGGGGTCGGGGACGATGCCGGTGAGCACCGGGATGAGCATGTACCCGGCGATGCCGCCGACGACCACACCCGCCAGCGGGAAGATGCTGCGCAGCAGTCCCGCCCGGACGCCGAAGGACAGGTAGCCGATCAGCAGGAGCACCAGCAGGATGTCGAGCAGGAGCGTCAGGTTCACCGCGTCCCCTCTCCTCGGCCGGCCGGTGCCCCCAGCCTGCCGCACGCCGCCGCGGGATCGCCGAGAGCCGCGCGGCGCGGTGCGGAGTGCGACCCGCGGTCAGGGGCGCGGATCGAGGGCGTCGTAGGAGCGGAAGGAGCGGCTCCGGGCGACGAGCAGCGCGGCGAGCGCGACGATGATCAGCCCGCCGGCCGCGGGCGGCAGCCAGAGCAGCCCCAGGGAGGCGACGAGGCCGACGTAGAGGTCGCCGACCCGGGGGCCGCCGGTGACGACGACGATGAAGACGCCCTGCAGCCGTCCGCGGTACGCGTCGGGAACCGCGGCCTGCAGCATCGTCGACCGGTAGACCGCGCTCACGTTGTCGGCGGCGCCGGCGGCGGCGAGTGCGACCGCCGCAGCGACGATCGGAAGCAGCGACACGGGCTGCGCATCGGAGCCTGCATTTCCGCCGGCCAGGATCGTCACCGCCACCACGGCGCCGAACCCGGCGATCGCGACGCCGTAGGCCTGCACGGCCCAGCCGATGGCCCGCCCGTGCCGGCGCACCTCGCCGAGGCGGCCGGAGAACAGGCCGGAGAGCAGGGCGCCGAGCGCGAACGCCGCGGTCAGCGCGCCGACGGTGATCGGTCCGCCGCCGAGCACGAGTGCGCCGAGCGCCGGGAAGAGGACGCGGGGCTGGCCGAACACCATGGCCACGATGTCAATGAGGAAGTTCATCCGGATGTTCGGCGCCGTCGCGAGGAAGCGGAGCCCGTCGCCGACCGCGCGGAACCCGGCGGGGCGGGCATCCGGGTCCGGGGCGAGCGCGGGCAGGCTGGCGATGCCCGTGATGGCCGCCAGGAACAGCAGCACGTCGACGGAGTAGGTCCAGCCGTAGCCGACCGACGCGACGAGCACGCCGGCGAGCGCCGGGCCGAGGGTGATGGAGACGCCGCTGCTGATCCCGTTCAGCGCGGACGCGGCGGGCAGCAGCTCGCGGGGGAGGAGGCGGGGTGTGATCGCCGAGGAGGTGGCCGAGAGAACGGTGCTCGCCGCGGCCGTGACCGCGGTGAGCACGTACAGGGTGAGGACGGTCTCGGCGCCGAGCCAGGCCAGCGTGGCGATAGTCGTCGTCGACGTCCAGGCCACGATGGCAGCTCCGAGCGCCAGCCGCCGCCGGTCGAGGGCGTCGGCGAGCGCCCCGCCGTACAGCCCGGCCAGGATCGTGGGGCCGAGAGCGATCACCCCGACGACGGCGACCGCCAGGGTGGAGCGGGTCAGC
>DATCMN010000293.1:0-6098 GCA_036563405.1 Naasia sp.
CCACAAGGAGAAAGCCCCGGTCAGCACCGTTTTGCTGGCCGGGGCTTCGTTGTTGCTGGACTCTCAGGTAAGGCCGCGTGACTGTGTCGTGACGGTGGGATCGGTGCTCAACGTCGCGTTCCATCTAGCGAGGGCCGCCGCATCTGCGTCGGTGCCCATCCAGTGCGCGTAGAGGTCAGCGGTGAGCTTCGCCGAGGAGTGTCCAAGCCAGGCCTGTGTCGTCTTGAGATCTATACCTGTACTGAGCCACAGCGTGGCGGCGGTGTGCCTGAGGTCGTGAATGCGCCGTCCGAACGCGAGGTCCGTCCACCGAGCGTCGCGCTTGAAGTTGGGGCCGGAGTAGGGCGTTCCGGCCGGTGTCGAGAACAGGACGTCCTCCGGCGCCTTGCCCTCCGACCGCTGTTCAATCAACGGAAGCAGCTCGGCCGCCAGCGGCACCGTGCGGGCACCGCCGCCCTTGGTGACATTCCGCACCGGCTGCGCGTCCGGCCACGAGCGCGACACCCGCAACGCCGGGTAGGGCACGTGCTGCACGTCTCGCACCCGCAACCCTCGGAGCTCCCCCCATCGGATCCCGGTCAGCCCGAGGACGAGCACCACGTCGGCGAGATCCGGGCGGTGCGCCTGGACCGCAGCGTGGACCGCTCGCAGCTCGTGGATGGCGAAGGGATACACCTCCCGGCGAGCTCCGGCCGCGTTGCCGCGAGGCACGCGTGAGGCCAACACCGGATTCGCGCTGAGCCTCCCCTCCCGCACGGCCCAGCCGAACATGCTCGACAAGGTGTTGCGGAAGCGGGAGACCGTCGACCGCGCCAGCTTGCCGAGCAGCGTCGCGTAGAGGGCGTCGAAGTGAGCCGGGCGCAGGGCAGCGATCGGCCGATCGCGAAGAGTGGGGGGCAGGTAGGCCAGCGAGTAGCCCTCCTCGCGCAGTGTCGAGGTGGCGACAGTGTTCACCCTCGCCGCCATCCACTCCTCCGCCAGCTCACCAAGCGTGAGCTTGCCCCGTGCCGGTGGAACGTAGGTGCCCATGGCGAGCTGTCTGACCTGTTCTGCTTCCCAGGTCCGAGCGTCGGTCTTGAGGGTGAACGTGCGCGTCGCGATGATGCGCCCGCTGGCGTAGACCCGTGCCCGCCATTTGCCGCTAGGAAGCTGGTCGACCGCCACTGCGGACCTCCGCCAGGTAGGCGTCGACGTCGCCCCGTCGGTATCGCGGGATGCCACCGAGGCTGAGCCAGGCGGGCCCCGCGCCTGAGACGCGCCACCGCATCAGAGTCTGTTTGGAGACACGAAGCCACTGGGCCACCTCGAGCGGAGTGAGCAACAGGTCATCGTCGTCCTGAGCCGGCACGGCCGGACGCGAGCTAGCCGCTGTTGAGTCGATCGAAGTGGCCATCGTCGTTGAGCCTCCTCACGAGCCCTTCGGTTGGCGGCCCGCTGTATAGGTGATCCCCTCGAGCAGGCCTGCTTGTCGCGCCCTGGCGATCCAGTGGGTCGCGGTGCGCGTGGGGATGCCGAGCTCCGCCGCGACCGCCTGCATCGGCGGTTGACCAGCGAGGGCGGCGACTCCGTACGCGAGCTGGACCAGTTCCAGCGTGTCGCGGGTCGGTCCCGCGTGGGCTGCGGTGTCCGCCATCCATTTCGGGAGCAGTCGGCCGGACGCTCCGACGAGGTCCCTGACGATGCCATGCCCGAGCTCGTCATCGGAGACGGCGACGCAGTACGGGACAGCTGCCGCCAGCAGCTCCCCCAATCGGATCCGGCGCAGAACGGACGGGGTGATCTCCCCGTCCGGCCCGACAATCTGGTGACCGCTCGCGGCGATCCTGTACCTTCCGAAATCCGGCGAGTACGCCACATGGATGGTGGTCTCCACAGATATGTCGGCGGCGGTGGCGACAGCGGTGAAGGCGGGTGCGATCCGCAGCGTGCGACCGATGGGCAGCGTTGCGTCCGCAAGGCTCACCTGCTTGCCGTCCGGTGTACGCACCTTGATGTTCACCTCGCCAGTCTGCCGATGTCTTTCGCTCGCTCGAACCTTTTGCTATTCCCTGACATGGTTCTACACCTCGAGGCCGTCGGCGTCAACGGGGATGCTGGCGGGCCCTCGCCGAGCCGCGCCGGCCGATTCGCCACTCACGAAATCCTGGTCCGTCGTCCTGGGCCTAGCGCAGACGTGAGGAGCGACGACCACAGCGACTGCGCGGCGCTGCCGTGCGGCCGTGGCGCGTTCGCTCGCCGGCCGAGAATGCTCCCCAGGGCCTACCGGGTAGGCCGCGAGCCGGCGACCACGCCGGAACGGGGTAGAGGTGTTTCCTCAGGCCACCATGCGGGCACTGCCCACCAACGCCCAGTCAGAGCTGGCACGTCCGGCACCATTCGCGAACGCTAGGAGCACTCCCAGAGCCTCATTCCAGCTGGCACATCCTGAGCGGAATCGCGGAGCAGGGCAGAGGGCGAGAACTTCGAACCCATCGGCTCGGTGCTCGATGTACCCGAGGATGCGCCGGGCGTCGTTCTCATCGATGGTCCCGTCGCACACTCGCCACTCGCGTGGGGTGAGCGCAACCACCTCGAGGTCGTTCCGGTGCATGTCAGCCTCCCCAAACGACGCTATGAGCGACCCCCGGCGTGGAGGAGGGGATTGACAGTCGAGGTCCCGGCCTCCGACCGCGGCCGTCGCTACCGCACCAGGATTGGCGGCCCGAGTGGTGGCCGGTCCAGACGGCGCTCATCCCGTCACGGAGCCGCCTAATCGCAAGCGTTGACACCGGTCCCGCCTACACGGAAGGTTGGCATCACGGAGGAAACCTCGTGGGCAAGTTCACGTACGACTCGAGCATGGTCGGGGATTTTGACGACCGGCTTCTTGCACACTTGCAAATCGTGATCGGCGCGAAGCTGCGACGCAACGAGTCGATCTACTTCTCATGGCGTGACGAGACGGTTGCCGGCCACGGCCGATCCACCGTCTGGATGCATCCGGGAATCCCGCTCTACTTCAAATACCAGGGCGGCCGGCCGGCTTCCATCAACCAGGTATGGATCGAAGCGTTGATGGAGCAGGCGAACTCGTCAGCAGGGCTGCGGGCCACGCGGGAGCCGGCGGGGCCGAGCGGAAGCGGGGCCGGCGAGGCGCTCTGAGCGGAGGCGAGTAACGTGCGGCCCCCGTTCCGGGCTGCCCGTCTGACTCTTGAGCCCGCGACGCAGGGGCGTGTGCATGCTGGGCGCTCATCGCCGTTCTGTCTACCATCTTCTGTGGAAGCGCCTCCGGCGCGGACAGTGGAGGCATGCGTACCGATCCCGCCACTACCGAGCTCCCGCCCACCAGCGCGATCGGCCCGGGTGAGTGGCGGGTGTGTGAGGGTCGCTCAGGCTCTGCCGACGCTCATCGACTGGTCGCGAGCATTTCCCGGCTGAACGACGGGCGATTCATGGTGATGATTCCCGACCACTGGAAGCTCTTCCGCGGCTTCGGCGAGGCTGTGGACGCGGCGCGGGCGAGCGTCCGGAGCGTCGCTGCGCAGCGCTTCCTAGATGAGGTCTAAGTCCTCGTAGGCTGCCGGCATCTTGTCGTCCTCGGGAACGACCGTCGGCGGATTGGACAGGAGCATCACTCTCCGCCGGACGTACTCGACAGCCTCGGCGTTGTCCGGTTCAGGAAGACTGCTGTGCACTGTCTCCGCGAGGATGGGCGCGCCCTCACTCAGCAGCATGTTCGCCTCCACGTCCTCGCCGCGGTCACTGAAACCCTTGATAGTCACTGAGTCGCCCATGCCCTTGTTCGTGAGGAGGGCGGCGTAGTCGACGAGCAGATCGGCGATGTCCTCACCCGTGAGGATCGACTTGTCGGCGTAGGTGATGTGCTTCATTGTCGAACCGTAGGTCCTGCCGGCGCTGGACACAGGGGCCTTGACGCGCGCATCGAATACATGGGGGCGGGACGCTGCAACGGGATGCGGGGCCAGCGAAGCCGGCGTGGCATCGGCCGCTACTGTCGAGCGCTGCGTGGCGAAGGAGTGTCGATGCGCCAAACAAGGGTCAGTCCACGAAGGCGCCCGTGACGGCGGCGACGTGCGCTTTCCGTTCGAGGCACCCAACGGTACCCGTTCCTTCTCGTCGTTGGATTTCTTCGACTTCTAGGAGGGCCCCCGTTCCCGAGCGTTACGAAGACGCGACTGGAAGCGGTTCTGAGGGAATGGTGAATCCGTCGGCGCTGTAGGCGGCCTGCATCATGGCTTCCACCCAAGCCTTGTTGAGTGGTACGTCGCGCCGCCGGCCGTCGTAGGAGAAGTAGAGCTGCGACGCGGACGACAGCCAGACCGAGCCGTGCGCAGCTTCACGCAACGCTGCCTCATCCGCGACCGGCTCATTGTCCCAGTGGAGGGAGAAGGGTTCGCCACGCCTCAATTTGGTGGTGATGACGTATTGCACGTGCCGCAGCATGCGGTCATTCATGTTGATGGCCGGAGAGACGCCGTATACAAGTGAGCCCATTGCGTTCCGATCAGTGAAGATGGCGGGATGTATGACACCCGCTGTCCGTCACCAAGGCTTGAAACCGGGCAGGTACCAAATAGACTACCGCGCTCCTGCTCGGCGCCGGCTTTGAGAGCACCGATAGAGGGCAGTGCGCTGCACCGATCCGGCGTCAGTTCACGGTAGACCGGCCTGACGACGGGCCACCGTGGACCGAGGGGCGGAATGACCCGAAGTCCGCGGCCTACACCGGGGCGGTGTGCTGGCATCTGCCTCCAGCGCCAACTGAAGGAGGTCCGGCGGCTGCCCCTCGACAAAGTCGACGGGTGCACCGAAATGCTGTCTCGGTGGCGATTCGGACGCGCGTGGTCATCAAGGCGCCACAACTGCTCCGTCCCAGCGCTGCAGCCGGGGATACACCGCCGCCGTGAGGCCCAAGTCGGTTCTCAGCTAGTCGAGTCCCTCGTCGGTAGGAGAAACATCCGCTCGGCACTCCACGGGTGCATGTGCTCGCACGCGGGGCAGAGGAAGGCAGCGAGGGCGTCGGACGCGGCGAGAACTTCGCGACTCTCGAAGAGCACGCCGGTGTCCACCGCATCCATGGTGGCGGGGCAGCTGGTCATCGCCGAGTACACGAGCGGGAGAGTACGTCCAGCGGACTTTTGTCACAAGTGCACGCAGGGCATGCAGGGTCCGTAGGACTGGTCAAGCATCATCGGGCGGTTCACCGGCTCGGACGCTGTAGCTGAACTTCTGGGACGAGCGCGGGCATCAGTAGTCCATATCGAGCCGGGGCTCCTCATCCCCCGCTTCCACCACGGCGCGCGTGTCGGTTCGCTCACGGGGAGGACGGGCGTCAGCGAGCAGCCGGTCCAACTCGTCGACCACAGCGGCGTCGTCGATCGTGGTGTTGATCTCGTCCGCGGAGGCGACGACCAGCTGGCTCGCCGGCCCCAGCAGCAGCTGCACGGTTCTGAGACGGTTGTCGCTGTCCACAGCGAGAATCTCCACCGCGCCGGCGTCGCCGGACTGTCCAAGCCGAGTGGCGAGATCGAAAACTCGGGACGCGATCGCATCGGTGGTCAGGAAGTGCTCTTCCGCGTAGGAGATTCGCTTCATGTTCACCATCGTTCCCCGTCCGTGTCCCCTGACGCACGGGATTGCGGGCACTACACAAGTGAAGTAGTCGAAGGAACCTCAATCGATAGGTATCTGATCGGCGGGATCAGACGCCCCACAACGCTCGCGACGACTCTTCTTTGCCCCTGAACGCGTGCGCATCGAGCCAGCGTGAATGATCCTATGCCCTGCTGCCTGCCCTCCTCGCGTTCAGCTGACGTCCGAGAACCGCGTCCACGACTCCCTACGACCACCGTCGCGGCTACCGATCGTGGCAGCCGCCCGGCGGGGAAAAGTCACACCCAGGCGGGCGGTTCCGGCCTAGCACGTTGCCGGTCCGGTCGGTTTGGAGCCGTCCACTCCGTGCGCAGTCCTGGCGGCATGGGTCCACGAGGGTGATCCAGTATCAGACTCCAGGGATCCCCCGACGCCGTGTCGTGCGTTTCGATGTGGCTCACCCCCCGCACATCCGGCGGTAAGAGGGCCAAATGGGCCTCGGCATC
>DATCMN010000298.1:0-4256 GCA_036563405.1 Naasia sp.
GCTGAAGGTGCCCCTCGACGTGCAGGTGGGCCGCGGCGACAACTGGGACGCCGCCGCCCACTAGGCGCGGCGGGGGAGGAGCACCATGGCGGGACGCACCCGGAAGCCGCTCGCGGAGCTCGTCGACGAGATCCGCCTCGATGCGACGGCCGCCGACAGGTTCGACGCCGTCCGGCAGTGCGGCGCGGCGCTCGTCGCATCCGGTGCCGTCCGGGAGGCGTACGTCGAGTCGATGCTCGAACGGGAGCGGACCGTCTCCACGGCGATCGGGGAGGGCGTCGCGATCCCGCACGGCACGTCCGCAGGCAAGGACGCCGTCACCCGCAGCGCCATGGTGGTGCTCGGCTTCCCCGACGGGATCGACTGGGACGGACCGCGGGTGTCGGTGTGCATCGGCATCGCCGCGCCCGCGGGCGGGCACGTCGCCCTGGTCGCCCGGCTCGCCGAGATCCTCCTCGACCCGGACTCGGCGGCCCGGCTGCGGTCGGCGCGGCACCCCGACCAGATCCGCGAGCTGCTCGGAAGCGCACCCGAGTGAATAGGCTCGATCGGGTGACGACTCCTGCCGAGCAGCCCGCCGAGCGCACCCCGACCGAGATCGACCGGATCGCCGACGCGTGGGTGGACACCCTCGTCGAACTGTCGCCCGAGTGGGGCGTCTGGATCGGCCGCCCCGGCCGGGAGGGCGAGTACAGCGACTACTCCCCGGAGGGTTCCGAGCGGATGCTCGCCGCCGGCCGCCAGGTCGCGGATCGCCTCCGCCGAGCAGCACCCGCCGACGCGGTCGACGAGGTGACGCAGGCGGACCTGCTCCGCGAGCTCGACCTCGACGCGGAGAAGCACGAGGCGGGCTTCCCCCTCCGGAACCTGAACGTGATCGCGTCGCCCGCCCAGGATCTCCGCGAGATCTTCGACCTGATGCCCACGGCGACCGAGCAGGACTGGGAGCACATCTCCACGCGCCTGGGCAACCTGCCCGCGGCGATGACCGGATACCTCGAGACGCTCCGGCTGGGCATCGAGCGCGGCGTCGTGCCCGCCATCCGGCAGGTGCGGGAGACGGCGACGCAGGCGCGCGGCCACGCGGCGAGCGACGGCTTCTTCTATTCGCTCACGGGCGGGGCGGCGGTCGGCGGCGTCCCCGTCTCGGACGCGCTCCGCCGCGACCTCGAGGCCGGTGCGACGGCGGCCGCGGTCGCCTACGGGGAGCTCGCCGACTTCCTGGAGCAGGAGCTGGCCCCGCGGGCCGCGCCGGAGGACGCCGTCGGCCGGGAGCTCTACGAGCTCGCGTCCCGGGGCTTCCTCGGCGCCTCGGTCGATCTCGACGAGACCTACGAATGGGGCCTCGACGACCTCACCCGGATGGTCGAGGAGCAGGACGAGGTGGCGGGGCGCATCCTGCCCGGCGGCTCGGTGCAGGACGCCATCGCGTCGCTCGAGAACGACCCCACCCGGAAGCTGCACGGGACCGACGCCCTGCAGCGGTGGATGCAGGACCTCAGCGATCGGGCGATCGAGGATCTCGGCCGCACCCACTTCGACATCCCGGTCGAGCTGCGCACCCTCGAGTGCCGCATCGCGCCGACCCAGACCGGCGGCGTCTACTACACCGGCCCCTCCGACGATTTCGCGCGTCCCGGCCGGATGTGGTGGTCGGTGCCGGAGGGCGTGACCGAGTTCAACACCTGGCACGAGACCACCACGGTGTACCACGAGGGCGTGCCGGGCCATCACCTGCAGATCGGCATCGCCACCTACAACAAGGCGCAGCTCAACTCGTGGCGGCGGATCGCCGGCACCTCCGGCCACGCCGAGGGCTGGGCACTGTACGCGGAGCGCCTGATGGCGGAGCTCGGCTACCTCGACGACCCGGCCGACCGGCTGGGCATGCTCGACGGCCAGCGGCTGCGGGCCGCCCGCGTGGTCGTCGACATCGGAGTGCACCTCGGCAAGCGGCATCCCGACGGCGGGACGTGGCAGGGCGACCGGGTGTTCCCGTTCCTGCGCCGGCACTCCACCTGGGATGCGGCCACCCTGCAGTTCGAGGCGAACAGGTACCTCGGCTGGCCGGGGCAGGCGCCCTCCTACAAGGTGGGTCAGCGCATCTGGGAGGAGCTCCGGGCCGAGAGCCGGCGTCGCGAGGGCGCCGCGTACACGGACAAGGGCTTCCACCGCCGGGCCCTCGACGTCGGCGGCGTGGGCCTCGACACCCTCCGGGCCGCGCTGCGCGGCTGACTCGAACGGGACGCGCCGGGAAGGTTTCCCGGTGGGAGGACGTTCACTCCCTGTACGGCCGCAACCCCGGTGGAGTCTCCGCTCCGCTCGGGATAGACTGTCGTGTTGCCGCTGCGGCGGCGCCATCCTGTCCGATCGCCACGGACGACCACACAACCTCTTTCTCCGCCCGTGGCCTGAGCATGTCCAATTCCTGGAGCAACTACTACATGTCAACCATTACGACCGCCCCGGCCACCAAGCAGGTCGCCATCAACGACATCGGATCTGCTGAAGACTTCCTGGCCGCGGTCGAGAAGACCCTCAAGTTCTTCAACGATGGAGACCTCATCGAGGGCACTGTCGTCAAGATCGACCGCGACGAGGTCCTCCTCGACGTCGGCTACAAGACCGAGGGCGTCATCCCCTCCCGCGAGCTCTCCATCAAGCACGACGTCGACCCCAACGAGGTCGTCAACGTCGGCGACAGCGTCGAGGCGCTGGTTCTCCAGAAGGAGGACAAGGAAGGCCGCCTCATCCTGTCGAAGAAGCGCGCGCAGTACGAGCGTGCGTGGGGCGACGTCGAGAAGATCAAGGAGTCCGACGGTGTCGTCACCGGCACGGTCATCGAGGTCGTCAAGGGCGGCCTGATCGTCGACATCGGCCTCCGCGGCTTCCTGCCCGCGTCGCTCATCGAGCTGCGCCGCGTGCGCGACCTCACCCCGTACCTGGGCCAGGAGCTCGAGGCGAAGATCCTCGAGCTCGACAAGAACCGCAACAACGTGGTCCTGTCGCGTCGCGCCCTGCTCGAGCAGACCCAGTCCGAGAGCCGCAGCACGTTCCTCGCGAACCTGCACCCGGGCCAGGTCCGCAAGGGCGTCATCTCCTCGATCGTCAACTTCGGTGCGTTCGTGGACCTCGGCGGGGTCGACGGCCTCGTCCACGTCTCCGAGCTCAGTTGGAAGCACATCGAGCACGCCAGCGAGGTCGTCGAGGTCGGCCAGGAGGTCACCGTCGAGGTGCTCTCCGTCGAGCTCGACCGCGAGCGCGTCTCGCTGTCGCTCAAGGCGACCCAGGAGGACCCGTGGCAGGTCTTCGCCCGCACCCACGCCATCGGTCAGATCGCGCCGGGCAAGGTCACGAAGCTGGTCCCGTTCGGTGCGTTCGTCCGCGTCGCGGACGGCATCGAGGGCCTCGTGCACATCTCCGAGCTCTCCAGCAAGCACGTCGAGCTGGCCGAGCAGGTCGTCTCCGTCAATGACGAGGTCTTCGTGAAGATCATCGACATCGACCTCGAGCGTCGCCGCATCTCGCTGAGCCTCAAGCAGGCCAACGAGGGCATCGACCCGAGCAACCAGGAGTTCGACTCCGGCCTCGCGGCCCTCTACGGCATGGTCACCGAGTACGACGAGCAGGGCAACTACAAGTTCCCCGAAGGCTTCGACGCGGAGACCAACGAGTGGAAGGAAGGCTTCGAGGAGCAGCGCGCCAAGTGGGAGCAGGAGTACGCCGACGCCCAGGCCCGCTGGGAGCAGCACAAGGAGCAGATCGTCAAGACGATCGCCGATGAGGCGGCCGGCATCACGTCGTCCAGCAGCTCCTCGTCGTCCTCCTCGTCCGCCGGCTCCTCGTCCTCGTTCTCGAGCGACTCGGGCTCGGCCGGCACCCTGGCCGACGACGCGTCCCTCGCGGCCCTGCGGGAGCGCCTCTCCAGCAACAACTGATCCTCGGATCCGACTCGCGCGCTGAGCGCGGGGAAAACGACCTCGCCGCGGTGGATATATCCACCGCGGCGAGGTCGTTTCCATAGCGGCGACCGATCGTTCCGCCCTGGGTAGGCTCGTCGGGTGCCTCTGATCGGACTGACCGGCGGGATCGCATCCGGCAAGTCGACTGTCGCCCGGCGGCTCGCCGAGCACGGCGCGGTGGTCGTCGACGCCGACCAGCTGTCGCGGGAGGCGGTGGCCGTGGGATCGCCCGGGTTGGCCGCCATCCGGGAGGCGTTCGGCGAGGCGGTCCTCGCCGCGGACGGCTCGCTGGAC
>DATCMN010000300.1:0-2095 GCA_036563405.1 Naasia sp.
AAGAACTGGTTGCCCGGTCCCTCGACGTCGAGCAGCGAGGTCATGACCTTGCCGAGGTCCTCGGCGTTCCAGGCCAGCGTCACCTTGCGGCGCTGGGTGGTGGGGTCGATCTTCTCGAGGGCGTCGCGGCCGATGAAGTCGTGGTCGAACTTCACGAAGCTGCCGTAGCCGAGCTCCCACGGGTTCAGGTAGTAGTCCTCGATGTTGTCCGACACGAAGCTGCCGGCGAGCGCGTTGGTCGCCTCGTAGCTGTCGGTGGGCAGCCACTCGCGGTAGGCGCGCTCGGCCTCGCTCGAGTAGACGGCGGGCAGCGGGGAGGGGATCCAGCCGGACTCGAGGGTGTTCGACGAGTAGGCGCGCGAGCCGACCGGCTCGAGCCCGAACTCGCGGCCGGCCTCGAGGATCGCGTTGCGGATGCGCTCGGCGTCCTCGTACGGACCCCAGAGCTCGAGGCCCGGCGCGCCGGCCATGCCGTGGCGGAGGGTGCTGACCTCGGTGCCGTCGATGGTGAGCTTGCCCATCCGGAAGAACTTGACCTGCTCGACGGTGCCGCCCTGCAGCTTCTCGATGATCGGCCAGGCGTTCGGTCCCTGGATCTGCAGGCGCCAGTACTTGCGGCTGACGGCCTTGCCGTAGGGGCGGCCGGGCGAGCGGCGGTCCACCTCGATGTCGACGTCGTAGCCGCCCGTCTCACCGTGGAAGAGCAGCCAGTTGGACACCGGCGCGCGGCCGACGTAGACGTACTCGCCCTCGATCTCGTGGAAGAGGATGCCGTCGCCGATCACGCCGCCGTTGGACGCGGTGGGGACGAGCTGCTTGGCCATGCCGACCGGGAAGTTCGCGACCGAGTTGATGGCCGTGTCCTGAAGCAGCTTGAGGGCGTCCTTGCCGCGGATGATCAGGTTGTCCATGTGGTGGGACTGGTCGAAGAGGACGGCCGTCTCACGCCAGGCGCGCTGCTCGCGCTGCCAGTTGGTGAACTCCGCCGGGACGACGGGGTAGATGTAGGCGCCGATCTTGGAGTTGCGCAGGAGGTCTACCGGGTTGCCGGTCTGGTCCAGGAGTTCCTGGAGGTTGCTGGGGCTGCTCATCGTTCTCTTTCTGTGGGGGTGGATCCCGGAGCGGGCCGGGCGAGGCGGCGGAAGGGACGACGGACGCGTCGGCGAGCGCCGGGGGACCCGGCGGAGGAGTCGGCGTCACGGGCCGGGGAGATCGGGGCGGGGAGGGCGTTCCTGGCAGGCAGGACGGCACCGGCCGAGCCGGTCCCCGCTCCTGCAGCACCCATACGGAACTCCCTCGTTCGCGTCCGGCCCCCGGGACCGGTTTCCTCGGCAACGTATTCCGCCAGCCTGAGCGAATCAACGGATTGCCGACAATCCTGTCGAAGTTCCGTATCAGGGGAAGTCCGCCCTCAGATCGTGGACAGGATTGTTGACATCTCTCGCGGCCGGTGGTCGACTGGGCCGGATGAGCATCACCGCGCTCGGCATGAGAGTCCTGACATGAAGCACGTCGTCGTGACGGATGTGCCGCGCCCCGCGCAGCAGCAGCTGGAAGAGCTCGCCGAGTTCGGTGTCGCCACGGTGCACGAATCCATGGGCCGCACCGGGATGGTGGCCCCCGTCGTCTTCCCGCTCCAGCAGGGCGCGCGAATCGCGGGCGCTGCGGTCACCGTCCTCTGCTGGCCGGGCGACAACCTGATGATCCACGCAGCCGTGGAGCAGTGCCGCCCCGGGGACATCCTCGTCGTGACCACCGCCTCCCCCTCCCTCGACGGCGCGTTCGGCGAGCTCCTCGCGACGGCGCTGATCCAGCGCGGCGTCCGCGGCCTCGTCACGACGGGCGGCGTACGCGACGTCGTCGACCTTCGTGAGCTCGGCTTCCCCGTCTGGGCGGGCGCCCAGAACGCCCAGGGCACGGTGAAGGCCACGCCCGGCTCCGTGAACGTGCCGATCACGGTCGGCGGCGCCATCGTGTCGGCGGGCGACGCCGTGGTGGCGGATGACGACGGCGTCCTCATCGTGCCCCGCGCCGACATCGACGCCGCACTCGCGGCCTCCCGGGCGCGCGTCGAGAAGGAGGCGTCCGCTCGGTC
>DATCMN010000166.1:0-3156 GCA_036563405.1 Naasia sp.
GGGAGCCGACGCCATCTTCCCCGAGGCGATGGCGTCGCTTGAGGAGTTCGCGGCGATCCGGGCGGCGGTCGATGTGCCGGTGCTCGCCAACATGACCGAGTTCGGCAAGAGCGAGCTGTTCACGACGCAGCAGCTCGCGGATGTCGGCGTGAACATCGTCATCTTCCCGGTGTCGCTGCTCCGGCTCGCGATGGGCGCCGCCGAGCGGGGCCTCGACGAGCTCACGGCGGAGGGCACTCTCGCCGGCCAGGTGCCGAACATGCAGACCCGCGCCCGGCTGTACGAGCTCGTCGACTACGAGGGCTACTCGAGCTTCGACGAGGGCATCTACACCTTCGATCTGCGCAACAATCGCACCTAGTTCATGTGGCGGATACGGCGCGGTGTGACCCGAATATCGGTCACCTCACGCCGGATCGTGCACCTCACGGAAGGAACTCCATGGCGGAGATCAAGAAGGGGCTCGCCGGCGTCGTCGTCGACACGACGGCGATCTCCAAGGTGAACCCGGAGACCAACTCGCTGCTCTACCGCGGCTACCCCGTGCAGGAGCTCGCCGAGCACTGCTCGTTCGAGCAGGTGGCGTGGCTGCTCTGGCACGGCGAGCTCCCGACGGCGGAGGAGCTCCGGGAGTTGGAGCGGCAGGAGCGGTCCCAGCGCTCGCTCGCCGACAACGTGCGGGCCGTCATCGACCTGACCCCGACCTCCGCGCACCCGATGGACGTGGTGCGCACCGCCGTGAGCGTCCTGGGCGCCAACGATCCGGCCGCCCACGACTCCTCGCGGGAGGCGAACCTCGCGAAGGCGGTGCGGCTGTTCGCCGCCCTGCCCGCGATCGTCGCCTACGACCAGCGCCGCCGCCGCGGCCAGGAGCTGGTCGAGCCGCGCGAGGACCTCGACTACTCTCGCAACTTCCTCTGGATGACCTTCGGTGAGGAGCCGGACGACGTCGCCACCGACGTGTTCCGCATCTCGATGGTCCTCTACGCCGAGCACTCCTTCAACGCGTCCACCTTCACCGCCAGGGTCGTTACCAGCACCCTCGCCGACCTGCACTCCGCCGTGGTCGCCGCGATCGGCGCCCTCAAGGGGCCGCTGCACGGCGGCGCCAACGAGGCCGTCATGCACGTCTTCGACGAGATCGGCGCGGCGGACCGCGCCGAGCAGTGGCTGGAGACGGCCCTCGCCGAGAAGCGAAAGATCATGGGCTTCGGCCACCGCGTCTACAAGAACGGCGACTCCCGCGTCCCGACGATGAAGGCCGCCCTCGAGCGACTCGTCGGCCAGCACGGCCGGGACGATCTCCTCGAGCTTTACACCACGCTCGAGCAGGCGATGGACGACCGGAAGAGCATCAAGCCGAACCTCGACTACCCGAGCGGGCCCGCATACGCGCTCCTCGGCTTCGACACCGAAACGTTCACGCCGCTGTTCGTCGCGAGCCGGGTGACCGGCTGGACCGCCCACGTGATGGAGCAGCTGGAGGCGAACGCGCTCATCCGCCCGCTCTCCGAGTACGTCGGCCCGGAGGAGCGGCACCTGTCCTGAGAGGCTGAACGCGGCTCGTGCGTGCCCCCGCACGAGCCGCGCACCCCCACGCGCGCGGACCCGGGATTACCCGCGCGAGGTATTGGAGAGGATGTAGGCGAGCAGGTAGGCGCGGCTGTCGCCGTCGTCGATCCGCTCGTCCGGCAGCGTGCGCGCCTCCTCGAGGGCGGCTCGCGCCTCATCGCCGCCCGCGAGGGAGCGGTACATGAGGAGGAAGTCGCCGAACATCACGTCGTAGCCGTCCGGGGCTGCTGCGTCGAGCAGCCGGCCGATCTGCTCGGGGCCGCCCGCCGCCTCGGAGCCGAGGTAGTTCGAGGACGGGGCCATGGGCACGAGCTGGATGCCGATGACGGCGCTCGGCTCCGGCGAGAACCAGGTCGCGAAGTCGCGCTTGCCGCCCCAGTTGATGGACACCAGGTCGTGGCCGAAGGCCGAGAACTGGTCGCCGGAGAGGTCCGGGTTCACCCAGTAGGCGAGCGCGGATGCGGTCTCCGCGCTGAGCAGCCAGGCCGCCAGGTTCCCGAGCTCCGCATCGCCGCTCGCCGACGCCCACAGAGACAGTCCGGCCCAGGCCGTCACGGCCTCGGAGGAGGATTCCTGGTTGTTGCCGTCTGCGAACGGCGAGTAGCCGGAGGCCCAGCTGTGCGAGAAGTAGGGGTCGAAGGCGCGCAGGGCGGGGAAGCCGGTGTCCGTTCCCGGCGCCGTCGCGATGTCGGCGGCGAGCACGTCCAGGACGGGGGCCCAGCGCTCGGTGAGGGACGGATCCTCCTGCGCGACGATCGCCGCCGCGTACAGGAAGTAGCCGTAGTGGAAGTGGTGGTCGTTGCCCTCCTCGGAGCCGAAGGAGGGGGCGAGGCCCACCACCGTGCCGAGGGCGGGATCGAAGACGAAGCACTCCTGGCCGCGCGCATCGCAGCCACCCGGTTCGGTCCACCTGTCGAGCGCCTCGGTGAGGTCGGCGGTCAGCGATTCGGCGGACTCCTGGTCGTCCAGCTGCCGGGCGAGCTGCAGCAGCATGGCGGCCCGGTACAGCGACTTCCCGCCGAAGTAGGTGTCGGCTGCGAAGGTCTCCGTCGCCGCCACATCCTCCTTCAGTTGAGCGCTCAGCTCGGCATGCTCCTCGTCGCTGATCCCGGACAGGTCGAGCGCCGGAGCCGCCGTGCCGGCCGCGGTGGTGAAGCGCAGCTCGCCGGTGTCGCAGAGCGGCACGTCGCCGTAGATGGTCGAGAACGCGGGGTCGCCGCAGTCGGCCGCGCCGGTCTGGTGCGGCAGCGGAACGACGAGCGTCGGATCCCCGGACTCGGTGACGTAGGTGAGGGTCGTCTCCTGCCCGTCCTCGGTCGCCGCGTACGCGGTGGTGACGGAGGCGAGGGGCGCGGCGGAGCCCATCAGGGCGTCGGCGTCCGCGCCATCCGGAACCGGGAAGAGCACGAGCGAGCCGCCGGCGTCGAGAGCCGCCGTCCTGCCGTCGAGCGTGCCGGATGTCGTGACGACGCCCCAGGTGTCCCCGCCGACGGTCACGGTGCCGCGGCCATCGCCGGCCGGATCGATGGCGGCGTCGATAGTGACCTCCTGCGCCGTCGCCGCCCGGTAGGACACGAGCGGCGA
>DATCMN010000315.1:0-6393 GCA_036563405.1 Naasia sp.
CTGACCCTTAGGAGCGGCTCAGCCGAGGTGCACGGCCGCCCGTCCGTCGTCGACCGGCGTCTCGTCGACATCGGCCCGCACGTCGATGGCGTGCAGGATGACGCTGCCCGAGTTGCTGAGGAAGGCGGTGTCCGCGGCGTCCCGGCCCGTGGCGATCCTCAGCATGGCGGGGCGGGGGGCGAGGCCCGTCGCGTCGAGGACCTGCCAGCTGCCGTCGATGTGCGCCTCGCACACGGCATGGAAGTCCCTCGGCTCCAGGCCGGGTGCGTAGACGGACACCGTCCGGGCGGGCACATCGAGGGCGCGCAGCAGCGCGGCGGTGAGGTGCGCGAAGTCCCGGCAGACGCCGCGCCGGTCGAGGAGGGTCTGGGCGGCTCCGTCCGTCGGAGCGCTCCATCCCGGCGTGTACTCGAGGGTGCGGTGCACCCAGTCCCGCACCGCGACAGCCTGCCCCCCGCCGGACAGCCCCGCGAACTCCCGGAGCGCCATCGGGGCGAGGGTGTCCGACTCGGCGTAGCGGCTGGGGCGCAGATAGGTGAGCAGGTCGACAGGGTCGACGGGTGCCGGCGCCGACCTGCCGGTGACGTCCGCCGTGTAGGAGATCCGGAGCGGTCCGGGCGCCGCATCGAACCTGTGCAGGCGCGTGCCGTGCCGGTCGGCGAGTTCGGTGAGCGGGAGCGGCTCCCCCGTGTGCGCGACGACCAGCGACTCGCGGAGCGCGGCGTTCGCATCCTGTCGAGCGACGGCGATGGCGAGCACCATCTCCGCGGGGGTCTCGACGGTCAGCTCGAGCTCGACCGACACCGTCCGCTGCACAGCGGCGATCCTGCCAGAGGAATAGGTCGCGCCGGCCACCGGTTGGCGCCTGCATGACAGTTGCAGGAGTGCAGACAATCGGTTTCATCGGCGCCGGGAACATCGGATCCCAGCTCGCCCGCCTCGCGGTGCGGAACGGCTACGGCGTGGTGCTCAGCAACTCGCGCGGGCCGGAGACCCTCGCCGGCCTCGTCGCGGAGCTCGGGCCGAACGCCCGCGCGGGGTCCCCCGAGGATGCGGCGTCCGCCGGGGACATCGCTGTGGTGACCGTTCCGCTGCGAGCGCTGCAGTCGCTGCCCACCGACGCGCTCGACGGCAAGACGGTGATCGACACGAACAACTACTACCCGCAGCGCGACGGACACATCGCCGAGTTGGACGACGAGTCGACGACCACCGCGGAGCTTCTCCAGAGCCGGATCCCGGGCGCATCCGTCGTCAAGGCGGTCAACCACATCGGCGCCCGCGACCTCACCACCGACGGCTCCCCCGCGGGCACGCCGGACCGGCGAGCACTGATCGTGGCCGGCGACGACGAGGCCGCCAAGGCGACGGTCACGGCCCTCCTCGACGAGTTCGGCTTCGACGCCGTGGACCTCGGCCCGCTCGCCGAGGGATGGCGCATCCAGCGGGACACCCCGGGCTACGGCAAGCGCCTGAACGCCGACGAACTGCGCTCCGCGGTCGCCGCCGCCCGCCGCTACCGCGACATGTGACCGGCGGGTGAGCGGAACCGGTCCTGCTAGGCTGGATCGGTCCTGAGCCCCCATAGCTCAGGGGATAGAGCACTGCCCTCCGGAGGCAGGGGCGCAAGTTCGAATCTTGCTGGGGGCACTTCACCGCACGGCGGCTGTGATCCCTTGCCGGCCGTTCCCCCAGCTATCGCTCCTCTTAGGCGGCTTCTCCCTTCCGCGCCGACCGCACTGATGTGTACGGTGTTCACATCAACGGTTGCCGGATGAGCTGGGGAGCTGCGCATGGCCGGAGGACACCGAACAACCATCACGCCGCTGCTCGTCGGCGACCTACTCGTCGCCGAGGACGAGCGGCTGCCGATCTTCGTGCACCTGATCGACCATCCGGAGGGACGGGTACTAGTCGACAGCGGAGTGACCGACCAGCACCCCGCGCTAGCGGACATGGAGCCGCGTCTGACCCCGCTGACGGAGCACGATCTCGACCTGACCTCCATCGACGTGGTCGTGAACACCCACCTCCACGCGGACCACTGCGGCGGCAACCACCTGTTCGCGGGCACTCCGATCGTCGTCCAGCGTGCCGAGCTGGAGGACGCCATGACCGAGCAGGGCTACACCCTCCGCGAGTGGGTGCAGGCTCCCGGCGTGCACTATGTCGAGGTGGACGGCGACCACCAACTGCTGCCGGGCATCCGATTGCTCGCAGCACCGGGCCACACGCGCGGGTCGCAGATCGTCGTCGCCGACACCGAGGACGGACCGATCGTCATCGCCGGGGACACCGCGGTCTGGGGTGGTGAGCTCGACGAACCGACCACTGAGGGCCAGCGACGGATCCTCTCCCTGGACCCGGTGGCCGTATGGCTCGCGCACGCTGCTGACCCGTGGCGGCCCAGCCGCGGCGCGCACGCGCGGGCGGATGAGACGCAGGATGACGATGGACATCCGCGTGGTCCGGCTTTCGGGGCGTAGGTTTCCGTCGTGAGCAGCGACCCTCCCTTCCGCGCCGACATCGTCGGCAGCTTCCTCCGTCCGCAGGCGCTCAAGGAGGCGAGGGCGCGCCACGAGTCCGGCGCGCTCGACCGCGACGGCCTGCGCGAGATCGAGGACACCGAGATCCGCCGCCTGGTCGCGGCGCAGGCGAACGCCGGCCTCCGGGTCGCCACCGACGGGGAGTTCCGGCGCTCCTGGTGGCACTTCGACTTCTTCGGAGGGCTCGACGGGGTCGAGGTCACGCACCCGGAGCACGGCATCCAGTTCCAGGGCGTGGAGACGCGGGCCCGCGGCCTGCGCATCGACGGCGAGATCGGGTTCCCCGCCGATCACCCGATGCTCGAGCACTACAGGTTCCTCGCCTCGACGACGACGGCGGCGGCGGCGGCGGCCAAGATGACGATCCCCTCGCCGACTGTGCTGCATTTCCGCCTCGACCCGGACGCGGTCACCCACGGTGCCTACGGCGATGCGGAGGACTCCTTCGCCGACCTGGCGGGCGCCTACCGGGAGGCGATCGCCGCCTTCTACGCGGAAGGCTGTCGCTACCTCCAGTTCGACGACACGGCGTGGGCATACCTGTGCTCGGACGCGGAACTGGAGAAGGCGGCCAGGCGCGGCATCCGCACCGAAGGGCTCGCGGACCGATACGCGGAACTTCTCAACGCCTGCCTGGCGGACAAGCCGGCCGACCTGACGGTCACCACCCACGTCTGCCGCGGCAACTTCCGGTCCACCTGGATCTCCTCCGGCGGCTACGAGCCCGTGGCCGAGCAGCTGCTCGAGCGGGTCGAGTACGACGGCTACTTCCTCGAGTACGACAGCGAGCGCGCGGGGACCTTCGCGCCGCTCCGGCACCTTCCTCCCGGCGACAAGGTGGTCGTCCTGGGCCTCGTCACCACCAAGACCGGCGAACTCGAGGATCGGGACGCTGTGCTGCACCGCATCGAGGAGGCCGCGACGATCGTGCCGCTCGCGCAGCTCGCGCTCAGCCCCCAGTGCGGCTTCGCCTCCACGGAGGAGGGCAACGACCTCACCGAGGATCAGCAGTGGGCGAAGATCCGCTCCGTCGTCGACATCGCCGCTGAGGTGTGGGGCTGACTGGGCACCTCAGCGGAAAGCGGCGATCAGGCGACCGGCGCCTGCGGCGCCAGCACGTCCCTCTGCTGAATGTGCCCCTGCTCGTTGTGAACGATGAGCTCTCCCCCCCTCGTGCTGGTAGAGCCACGTGCGGGCCGCGGCCACGGCCAGCTGCTGAGTCGCATGGGACGAGGTGTGCCCGTCCACGTGGACTTCCCACATCGGATCGGCGTGGACGACGGAACGCTTCATGTGCTGACGGCATGGCCAGCTCCCCTCGGTCGCCGCGAACACGACTCCCGCGCCGCTCCGACGAGCACGCCCTCAGGGGTGACTGCCAGTCGCAGGCGAGCCCGCTGAGGTCGCTCCGCTCAGGGCGCCGGCTGGGTGACCACCGGAGTGTGCGATGCGTAGGCGGGCGGCGCGAGGGCACTGCTTGCGGCGACGATGAGCAGGCAGGTGGCGAACAGCTTCTTCATGAGGGCGTCTCCTGGGGTAGGGAACGCGCGGGGCACGACCGGTCCGCGCTGCTGCGCTGGGTGGCGCTGCGGTCCGGGGCGCACCCCGTGGGTTCGGGGAACGCCTCACGGTATCCCGGGGGTGGGGGGCGGCGACCTCCCCGCGTTCGAGGGGTTGCGGGCGCCCCCCGGCGCTGCGCCGCGACGCTCGGCGGCCGCAATCCGGAGGCGGCGCGGGTACGAACCCCTACCCAGTCGGTTCAGTAGAGTCGACGGAAGCCCCCGAGAGGACTCGTCGTGCCGCCGCTGAGCCGCCCCGCCCGCGTTTTGCGCGGTGCCCTGGCGGCCGTCGTCGCGGTCCAGACGGCGGCACTGTTCCATGTCGCCGGTGGCGGCGCCCCGCCCGCGCCCGTCGCCATCGCCCTGACCCTCGCGTTCGCCGTGCCGCTGTGCGTGGCACTCGCCGGTCGGCGGCTCGCCCGAATCCGGGTCGCCCTCTCGGTGGTGGCGAGCCAGGCGCTGCTGCACGCACTGTTCACGCTTGGTGCCGGCACCCCGGCCTCCGGCGCGGCGCACGCCGGGGCTGCCCACGCCGGGCATGTCGGCCATGTCGCCCTGCCCGTGCTCGACGCCGCGGTCCCGCCGATGCTGCAGGCCCACGCCCTCGCCGCCGTCGTCACGACCGCGGCTCTGCTCACCGGGGCACACGCCCTCGACGCCGCGGAGCGATGCCTCCGGCTCGCCATCCGCCGGATCCTCGACGCCGTCGTCCTGCCCGTGCCGGCGATCGCCGGTCCGGTCGCGGCCTCGTCGCGCTCCCTCCTCCTCGACCGGCTGGCGGCCTTCGGCGCCCTCCGGCATCGCGGGCCTCCGGCCGCCCGCGCGCTCCTTCCGTAGCGCACCGCCACCCGCATCCGCCGCGCCCCGCGGCACCCTCCGCGCGCTTCTCGCGCGCCTCAGATCCGAAGGACTCCTCATGCACGCATCCCTGCCCACCCGCGTCGCGGCCACCGCCGGCGCCGCCCTCCTCCTCGCGCTGGCCTCGCCGCTGGCCGCCAGCGCCCATGTCACCGTCAACCCAGCCGCTGCCGAGCCCGGCAGCTACTCCCAGCTGACCTTCCGCGTGCCCAACGAGCGGGACGACGCCGGCACCGTCAAGCTCGAGGTCGCCCTCCCCACGGAGACCCCGTTCGCCTACGTCTCCTACGAGCCCGTCCCCGGCTGGACGGCCACAGTCGTCACCACCGAGTTCGACGAGCCCGTGGAGGTGAACGGCAACGAGCTGACCGAGGCCGTCACGAGCATCGTGTGGGAGGCGGAGGGCGGGGTGCAGATCGAGCCGGGCCAGTTCGTGTCCTTCCCGATCAGCGTCGGTCCGGTCCCGGACGTCGACAGCATCGCCCTCCCGGCGACGCAGACCTACTCGTCCGGTGAGGTCGTCGAATGGGCGGAGGACGCCGACGGCGAGCTCCCCGCTCCGGTCCTGTACGTGAACGAGGAGCCCGCCGACCACCACGGCGGCGCCGGTGACGAGGATGAGACGGCCGACACGGCCTCGGTCTCCAACACCACCCCCACCGCCTCGGACGACGGGCTCGCGCGCGGACTCGGCATCACGGGCCTGGTTCTCGGCGCCGCCGCCCTGGTGCTCGCGGTGTTCACGTTCGCCCGCACCCGCCGCACCAGCTGACCCTCGGTGTCCGGACTCTCGCCCTCAACAGGCCCGATTCCCTCCAACAGGCTGAATCAGCACCTTCTGGCCTGTTGGAGGGAAAGCAGCCTGTTGAGGGCGAGTGTGCCGCGCTCGACGGCGGCGGGAGCGCTCGACGGGGCGCCGCGCGGCAGGGGTAGCCTGACGAGGTGAGATTCGTCGTAGTCCCCCAATGGCAGGGATCCGGATCGAGCAGGGCGATGCGACTGGCTGACGGCGCGAACGCCATCTCCGGGGATCTGCCCTCCTCGCGGACCACAGTCGTGGAGGTCCCGCTCGGCGCGGGCGAGGCCCTCGACTCGGGCATCGCCCGCTACAGCTCCCTGCGGGAGGTGCGCGACAGGATCGCGATGGCCCTCGCCGGCAGCGACGAGCCCGCCATCGTCATCGGCGGCGACTGCGGGGTCGAGCTGGCGGCCGTCGAGCACGTCCTGCGCCGCGATGAGGAGCCGCCCGCGGTCGTGTGGCTGGATGCGCACCCCGACCTCGGCGCGATCGCCGACCGACCCCGCGCCTTCTGCGGCACCGTCGCCCGCGCGATCGTGGGCGAGGGCGCCGACGGGCTGACAGCGGACCCCGCACTGCCGCCGTCGCGGCTCGTCCTGGGCGGCACGCGGTCGGTCGACGACGACGAGCA
>DATCMN010000331.1:0-6594 GCA_036563405.1 Naasia sp.
GTCGCCCGCGCCATCATCGCCGACGAGGCGGCTCTCGATGCCGACGCCGGCTGCCGGTCGGTCTTCCTGCCCGCCGGCAGCCCGCTGGCCGAGGGCGACGAGCTGCGCCAGCCCGAACTCGCGAAGACCCTAGGGCTGCTCGCCGAGGGCGGCCCCGACGCGTTCTACACAGGCGAGCTCGCCGAGCGCTGGGTCGCCGGGCTTTCCGCGCTCGGCAGCGCCATCACCCTCGAGGACGCGGCAGCGGCAGCGCCCTCTGTCGAGGATCCGATCTCCCTCGAGGCCTTCGGCGTCGAGGTGTTCACCAGCCCCCCGAACACGCAGGGCTTCTCGCTCCTGCGCACGCTTCGGATGCTCGCGACGGAGGAGCTGGGCGACCCGCTCGGCGGGGACGCCGCCGTTCTGGCGAAGGACTTCGCCGCCAACAACCGGATCCGGTCCCGCTGGCTGGCGGACCCGGACGCAGGGATCGACGCGGCGCAGCTCCTCGAGATGCCCGTTCCGCCGAAGGAGGGCGACGCTCGCGCGGCTACGGGCGACACCGTGGGGCTCGTGGCCGTGAGCGACGACGGCTGGGCGGTCTCCCTTGTCCAGTCGGTGTACTGGCCTTTCGGCGCCGCCGTGCTCGAACCCTCGACCGGGATCCTCTTCCAGAACCGCGGCACCTCGTTCTCCCTGGACCCCGCACACCCCGCCGCGATCGCGGCGGGCAGGCGCCCGCCGCACACCCTGATGCCGGTGCTCGTCGACCGGGGCGGTCGGCTCGCCTACGTGCTGGCGACGATGGGCGGTCAGGCCCAGGCCCAGATCCACACGCATCTGCTGCTGCGGCTTCTGGCAGGGGCGACCGCCGCCGAGGCGACGAGCGCCCCGCGGTGGATCGTCGGCGCCCAGGAGGAGGGCGACACCGCTCGCACCCTCTCGGTCGAGCCCGAGGTGGACGCGGCGACCCGGGATGCCCTCTTGTCGGCGGGGCTCGACCTGAAGGTGCTCCCGCCCGATGCCGAGCTGGGCCACTCGAACGTCGTCGTCCTGACGGGCGGCGGCTACGACGCGGCCAGCGACCCCCGGTCCGACGGATCAGCGGTCGTCGTGCCGGCGTCCGCCGCGGAAGCGCCGTGACCCGGCAGGCCGAGCCGCTCGAGGCGGAGGCGACAAGGCCCGCTGCGTCCGCCATGATGCTGATCGGCATCGGACTGGCCGCCGGCTACCTCTCCGGGCTGTTCGGCGTCGGCGGAGGCGTGATCGTCGTCCCGCTGCTGCTCCTGCTCGGGATCGACCAGCGCATCGCCGCCGGCAGCTCCGTCGCGGCGATCCTGCCCACGTCGATCGTGGGCGCCGTCGGCTACTCGATCGCCGGAAACGTCGACTGGCTGGCCGGGCTGATGCTGGCCATCGGAATCGTCGCCGGGGCGCAACTCGGCACCTACCTCCTCGCCCGGGTTCCCCGGACGGCGCTCTTCTGGGCGTTCGTGGCATTCCTCTGCGTCGCGATCGTCAGCCTGTGGGTGGTGGTGCCGCAGCGGGACGACGTGATCGAGTTCAGCGGCTGGGTGGCCGCTGCGCTGGTGCTGACCGGCGGAATCACCGGCATCCTCTCCGGCCTGCTGGGCGTCGGCGGCGGGATCATCGTCGTGCCGGTGCTGATCTTCTTCTTCGGCGCCAGCGACCTCATCGCGAAGGGCACGTCGCTGCTGATGATGGTCCCCGGCTCCGTGTCGGCGACGATCGGCAACTCCCGGCGCAAGAACGTCGACCTCCGCGTCGCAGCGCTCGTCGGCGGGGCGGCGTGCCTCGCCTCGCCGCTCGGGCTCCTCACCGCGACCGCCATCTCGCCGTTCTGGTCGAACGTCGCCTTCTCGGTGCTGATGACCGGGGTGGTGGCCCAGCTCATCGTCCGCCAGCTGGGCGCCAAGCGGCGCTGACGCCCGGCAGCCCCATGTCGCGCGGTGCGAGCACCAGTCGCGCGGTCCGTAGAGCCTTGCGCGGTCCGTATACGCACCGCGCGATGCCGCTCGCACCGCGCGATTGGTGCTCGCACCGCGCGAGATCTCGCCGTCTGGTTAGCTGAGACCTGTGGTGCTGCCGACGGTCGAGGTGGACTCGAGGGAGACCCCCGCACCCGCGCGGCGCAACGCGCATCGCCGGCTGCCCTGGTGGGGGTGGACGCTGCTCGTGGCCGCCGCGATCATCGTCGCCGTCGGTGCGCTCGGCGGATTCGGCGACGTGCCTGTGCAGAAGGTGCCGCGGATCGAGCTGGGGGAGACCCGCGCGGGAGTCGAGATCGACGTGCGGGTGGACGAGGTCGCCGTCACGGACGTGCGCCCGGGTACCGGCAACCCCGCGCCGGAAGGCAGCCGCTTCCTCGTGGTGGAGGCGCTCTTGGTCAACACCGGGACCTCGCCCACCTTCCTTCTCGACGACAGCATCCGGCTCGTCGCCGACCGCCTGGTGGGAGTGGACGACGACCCCGACTCGGTCGTGGAGGCCCGGCGCGGCGAGCCGCTCACCTTCCTGCAGCCCGGCCTTCCCACTTCCGTCGCCTACCTCTGGGAGGTCCCGACCGGCGCAGCCCTTCCCGAGGAGGTGGTCGTGGGGATCCTGGAGCGCTACCGCGTGTCCGACGACCTGATCTTCGACGACGCCTACGGAGCGCCGACCGCGGTGGCGAGGGTGGTCACCGGCATCGAGGGGGGAGCCGGAGCATGAGACGGGTGAGCGTGGGCCGCGCCCTTCTCGGCGTCGGAGCCCTCGCCGTCGCAGCCGTGGCCGTGGGCTTGGCCCCCGAGACCGAGGACATCGTCAGGCCGTTCCCGGTCCGCGGCGTCCAGGGCGAGCGCGTCGAAGCCCGCACCCTCGGCGCCGAGGTCGAGGGGATCGGCGCGGCGGAGGAGGTCACCGTGGAGTACGGTTTCGCGCCTCCGGCCCTGCCGACGGAGGGCTTCTGGCTCGTGGTCGAAGCGACAGTGACCACCTGGAAGGAGCGCCAGAGCCTCACCTACGCGTCCGTCCGGGTGGGCGACGCGACCTACCGCACCTTCAGCTCGCTGCCGGCGCCCGCGCTCGTGGGCTACTCCTTCGACCCCGGCGTGCCGGTGACGGGCCAGCTCCTGTTCGAGCTGCCGGACGAGGCGCTCGACACCGCGGTGGCAGAGGGCATCGAGGTCTCCTTCGCGGCGGGCATCGACCCGCGGCTCGACACCGTCGCAGTGGTCGAGGTGGAGGGCTCGGACGTGGAGCTCCGGCCGACGATCGCGATCGAGCGGGCCGTAGTGGAGGGGCGGGGATGACGGAGTCCACGCCAGCCGCCGTGGCAGCCGCCACCGTGAACGGCGACGAGCTGCCGGCGGGTGACCTGCCCAGGCGGGCCCGCCGGGGTTGGTGGCGGCGCAATCTCCTCCCGCTGCTGGTGCTCGCGGCGGTGCTGCCCGCCACCGTCTACGTGGTCCTCGGGCTGCCGGTCCTCGAGATCCTCGGCCGCGAGCCCACCCCGACCGTGGTGCCCGCAGGAGACAGTGCGGAGGCGGCCGGCTACGAGTGGACGGTGCTCGACAGCGCCGAGTTCGTCGGCACGGGCGGCGGGGACGGCGACGGGGCGAACGCCATTCCGCTCGGCACCTCGATAGTGGCCGCGCTCGTCCAGGCCACTCCTCTCGACGGTGCATCCGACGTGCCGGTCACCTGTCAGGCGACCCTGACCGACCGCGGCAGTCGCGTGGGCGAGCGGACCTGGGCACCGCTCGTCGACCTGGACCAGTACGACTACGTGCTGGGCGCGGACACGACGACGCTGTGCGACCCGGCCACGGGGGAACCCTTCGTGCTCGAAGTCGTCTTCCTCACCCCCACGGGCACCTACGAGGGCGCCACCGTCGACATCGCGCTGTCCGCTTCGGGGCTGACGCTCCGCGACGGCACCCTGCTGCGGTTCCCTCTCGGCGACTGAGCCGCGCGGAGGAGCGCCAGGCACCTGTCGAACGCGACGGCCAGCAGGACGATCCGCACCGGCTCCACCACGGAGTTGACCGCGAGGGATGCGATCGGGTCCACGGTGAACCAGAAGAGCGAGTCGTGGGCACCGATCGCGGCGTAGAGGCCGCGGGCCAGCCACTGCCCGGCCGCGTAGAGCAGACCGTACGCAGCGGCGAACACCGCCAGGTCGACGGGGCCTGAGCGCAGGATGAGGCGACCGGCGCTCGACAGGGGCGCCCACACCTCGCTCCAGTCGTCGGCCGCGACCTGCGCCCGGCGCTGCAGCAGGCGCGGCAGTCGCGCGAGCCGTGCCCGGAGTGCGGCCTCGACGCGTACCGGGACGATGCGCTCCTCGGCCAGGTGCGACAGCGAGCCCAGGTAGATCGCGCCCGCGATCAGCAGCCAGGCCCCGGGAAGCAGGAGCACTTGGAGCACGACCGGGACCGCGCCGTCGACGGCGACAAAGGCGGCCTCGATCGGCTCCCAGAGTCCGCTCAGCCAGGCGCGGCCGTCGAGGACCCAGTCCACCACCCGCCGCTGCTCGACCCACGAGATCACCGCTCCGAAGAGGGCGCCGAGCGCGGTCAGCGACACGAACACCCACGTCGCGTCCAGGTAGACCCCGACGAGCTTCAGCCACTCCGGCAGGCGGTTCCCGAAGTACTTGAGGAGGAGCCGTCCGCCGAACGCCACGAGGACGACGCCGAGCACGAGCGGGCCGTCGCCGACGTCCAGGACGCCGCGCTCGCTGCCGAGCGAGTAGCGGAATGCCGCGCGCGCGTACGCCGACAGGTCCTCACCGAGCAGACCGATCAGGCCGTACAGGGTGAAGAACGGCAGGATCGTCGCCAGCAGGATGCGCAGGAACTCCTCGAGCGACTCCCGGAAGCTCTGCCGTTCGGGCCACTCGCCGGTGAGCGAGCCGTACGTGCGGAGGCCGCGACGCACGACGAGGAACATGCCGATGTACGACACCAGACGTGCCAGGACGGCGATCGGCACCAGCAGCAGGGCGGCGAGGGCGCTCTGCGGCCCGACCGGCGCCGCGAGCGCTATCACCGCCGCGCGGACGAGCGCCCCGCTGAGGTACCACGCGAGGAGAGCCGGCCAGTTCTGAGCGAGCACGCCGGGGAGCCGGGCGATGCTGGCGAGCATCCAATCAGCCTAGGGCGACGGAGTGACAGCTCGCATTCCGTGGAAGCGTGGCCGCTCCACCCATGGAAGCCCGTCCGTCTAGGGTCGATCTGTCGGCGCGAACGCGCCGCAGGACCACGGAGGGGTCGGCAGGGCATGACGGATGTGCGGTTCGTCGCGATCGGGGACTCGTTCACCGAGGGCGTCGGCGACGACCTGCCCGGTGGCATCGTCCGGGGCTGGGCGGATCTCGCCGCGCAGGGCTGGGCGAACGCGCTGGGCCGGCCCATCGGCTACGCGAATCTCGCGATCCGGGGAAAGCTCGCCTGGCCGATCATCGATCAGCAGCTGGAGCCGGCCCTCGCGCTGAAGCCGACCCACCTGTCCTTCAACGGCGGCGGCAACGACATGCTCCGACCGCGCACGCCGATTCCGCGCATCGTCGACGCATTCAGCCGCGTCGTGCGGCGCTGCGACGACGAGGGCGTCCAGCTGATCCTGCTGAGCGGCGCCAATCCCACGGATCAGCTGCCGCTCGGACGCCTCATCCAGCGCCGGGGGGACCTTCTCGCGGCCGAGGTCGAAGCCCGCTTCGCGAACCGTCCCGACATCGTCCGCGCCCTCAACTGGCCGGATCGCGAGCTGTCGAAGCCGGGCTACTGGAGCGAGGACCGGCTGCACATGAACGCGCGCGGCCATCACCGCGTCGCAGCCCGCGTCCTCACCTCCCTCGGCGTCGAGCCGCCCGCGGCATGGTGGTCACTGCCCGAGCAGACGCCTGCGGCGAGGGCCCGGCAGGCCGTCTACTACCGTGACCATCTGGCTCCCTGGCTGCGGCGGCGTCTCACCGGTACCTCGTCCGGGGACGGCCGGCTGCCGAAGTTCCCGGCCCTGACCACCGTCACCCCGGCCGGCTGAGAGGCCGGCCGGGGCTCCGGGGCCCGGCTATGCGCCGTTCCGCACGTTCCGGACGAAGGCGGCGACGCGGTCCTGCAGCGCGGCGATGCGGCGCTCCCGCTCGGCGTCCACATCGAAGCCTATGTAGGCGAGTGCGGGACGCCGGCGAACGTTCGCCGAGCACTCGAAACCGGCGCAGACGAGGGAGCCGACGGTGTCCCCGCGGCGTCCGGCGTCGCCCGCGCGCTTCACGCTGAAGAAGACCACCGGGTTCGGCAGGGTGACGTCCTCGCACCAGGAGCACTGCGCCCGCGAGCGGGGCGTGCGCTCCGCTTGGCGCAGCAGGATCCCGACCGGTTCGGCGTCGAGGTCCGCCACGAGGTAGCCGAGGCTGGGGGCCTTCGGGTCACGCCAGCCCAGGTAGTCGAGCTGGTCCCACCGTGTGGCGTCGAAGTCGGGAGGAGTGGGCATCGCCTTGCGCTCGCGCAATGAGGCGTTGAGGAAGGACGAGCGGAGCTGCTCGTCGGTGAAGCTGTGCATGGATGGCTGCCTGTCGGGAAGGGGCCGGACGCGCGCGTCCGAAGCGGAATC
>DATCMN010000169.1:0-2033 GCA_036563405.1 Naasia sp.
GCAGAGCGCGGGCGCGACCTCCCCAGAGGAGAACGAGACCCGCGGCGAGCAGAGGGACGACGACGGCCGCGATCAGCACGAAGGCGCTGTCCTGCGCGTCCATGGTCCCCCTTCTCCGCTCAGGCAGTCTGGCGCATCGCGACTTCCAGGTCGAAACGCCGGAAGGCGGTGCCGCGACCGGCACCGCCTCCCGGGTGTTCGGGGGTCAGACTGCGCGGTTGGCGCCGACCTTGGCCGGCTCGTCGAAGAGGTAGCCCTCCTCGCCGTGCACGACGGTGTCGATGCCGGCGATCTCGTCCTCGTTCTTGACGCGGAAGCCGATCGTCTTCTCGATCGCGAACCCGATGACGAAGGCGAGCACGAAGGAGTAGATCAGCACCGCGGCCGCGGCGATGAACTGCACGAGCAGCTGCCTCGCGTCACCGCCCGTGAAGAGGCCGGTGCCGTTGGCGAAGAAGCCCAGGTACAGCGTGCCGATGAGGCCGCCGACGAGGTGGATGCCCACCACGTCGAGGGAGTCGTCGAAGCCGAGCTTGAACTTCAGGTCCACCGCGAGGGCGCAGACCGCGCCGGCGATGGCGCCGAGCAGGAGCGCCAGCGGCGGGGTGAGCGAGGCGCAGGCCGGGGTGATCGCGACGAGGCCCGCGACAGCTCCGGATGCGGCACCGACCGAGGTCGCCTTGCCGTTGCGGACCTTCTCGACGACCAGCCAGGCGAGCAGGGCGGCTGCGGGTGCGCCGATCGTGTTGACGAACGCGAGCGCGGCGGTGTTGTCCGCGGCGAGCTCGGAGCCCGCGTTGAAGCCGAACCAGCCGAACCACAGCAGGCCCGCGCCGAGGAGGACGAACGGCGGGTTGTGCGGCACGTGGGCGCCCTTCTGGAACACGACGCGCCGGCCGAGGACCAGGGCGAGGGCGAGCGCTGCGGCACCCGCGTTGATGTGCACAGCGGTGCCGCCGGCGAAGTCGATCACGCCGACGCCGAAGACGTCCTGCAGGCCGTGGGTGATCCAGCCGCCGTAAGCGAACGAGCCGTCCTCCGCGAGGCCGAAGTTGAACACCCAGCTGGCGACCGGGAAGTAGACCACGGTCGCCCAGATGCCGGCGAAGATCATCCAGGAGCCGAACTTCGCGCGGTCGGCGATGGCGCCGGAGACGAGAGCCACGGTGATGATCGCGAAGGTGGCCTGGAAGGCCACGAAGGCGAGCGGCGGGTAGGCGGCGCCCTCAGGCGTCTCCAGCACGTTGCCGAGGCCGATGGCTCCCATGTCGATGGACCACGGGAACAGCGTCCCCTCGGCGCCCGGGAAGGCGATCGCGTAGCCGTACAGCACCCAGAGGACGCCGATCAGGCCGAGCGCTCCGAAGCTCAGCATCATCATGCTGATCACGCTCTTGGCCTTGACGAGGCCGCCGTAGAAGAACGCGAGTCCCGGGGTCATCAGCAGCACGAGTGCCGCCGCGATCAGCAGGAAGGCGGTATTGCCTTGGTCCATGTGTCACTCCTCTTGGTTCTGCAGCAGGGGGACCCCGTCGGCGGCCGGCTTCCGCGCTTCTCGGAAGGGCATGGTGCGGGGTACGGGCCCATGGTGCTTGCACGAGGTTTCGAACCGGCGCACCCCCTGTTTCGGAGTCGTTACGCGCGAGCGCTCGATGTAAACATCGTGTTTCGGGCAGCCGAAGAGGTGCTCTCGGTCCTGGCCCTCGACAGGCTGGTTTCCCGTCAACAGGCCAGAATCCGCGATTTCAGCCTGGGCCCCACCGGCCGCGCTCGGCCGGAGGGAGTGAAGGCAAGACGGCCTGTTGAAGGCAAGTCGTCTGGCCCGACTGGGAGTGATCGCCCAGACGGAGTCAGGGCAGGTGCGGCGGACGCTAGCGGTCGCGCGGCCGCCTCAGTTGGTGAGGGCGATGAGGCGGGACGTCGCCCGCAGGTACTTCTTGCGGTAGCCGCCCGCCAGCATGTCCTCGCCGAATACGGCGTCGAGCGGCGTGCCGCTCGCGACGACCCGCACCTGAGCGTCGTAGAGGCGGTCG
>DATCMN010000343.1:0-5052 GCA_036563405.1 Naasia sp.
AGCACGATCACCGGTCTCCCCGGTGACGCCAGCTTCGCCGCGAGCCCGTACGGGATGCCGCAGCCCATGGAGGCCAGCGTGCCGGAGAGGTGCGCGGGCACACCGGGCGGAAGGATCAGCTGGCGGGCGTACCAGTAGACGACGCTCCCCACGTCGAGCGCGAGCTGAGCGTTCGCGGGCAGGCGCTGGCTGAGTTCGCGGATCGCACGCTCCGGGTTGAGGGGCTGCGCGGGCACGTCGGCGCGGGCGGCGGCGATGGCCCGCCACTCCGTCACCGATGCCTCGACTTCGGCCCGCCACTCGTCGCCCTTGCCGCCCTCGACGCGGTCGAGGAGGGCGCGAAGAGTGGGAGCGGCATCGCCGACCAGGCCGACCTCCACCGGATACCTGTTCCCGACATGACGTGCATCGAGGTCGATCTGCACGGCGCGGGCGGCACCCGGCCGCGGATAGAACTCCGTCCACGGGTCGTTGGAGCCGACGATGAGCAGGGTGTCGCAGCCGCCCAGCACCGTGGCGCTCGCCGTGGTTCCCAGATGCCCCATGGTGCCTGCGACGAACGGCAGCGTCTCGTCCACGTACGGCTTGCCGAGCAGGCTCGTGGTGATGCCGGCGCCGAGCCGTTCGGCAAGCTTCACCAGCTCCTCGGCGGCGAAGCGCGCACCCTGCCCCGCGAGGATCGCGACCCGGCTGCCCGCATCCAGCACGCCGGCCGCGGCATCGAGATCCGCTGCGCTCGGCAGGACCTCCGGCCGTGGTGCGCCCGCGGCCGTCACCACGGTGCCGTGCTCCTGCTCGAGCTTCGCCGCGGGCATGTTCTGGACGTCGTGCGGCACGATCACGACGGCGGGGGAGCGCGTCGCGATCGCGGTCCGGAACGCCCGGTCGATCACGAGCGGGATCTGCTCGGGGGCGGACACCTGCTGCACGAACTGAGCGGCGACGTCCGAGAACAGCTGCAGCAGGTTGACCTCCTGCATGTACTCGGACCCCAGCACGCTGAGCGCCTGCTGGCCCACGATCGCGACGACGGGCACCCCGTCGAGCTTCGCGTCGTACAGCCCGTTGAGGAGGTGGATCGCGCCCGGCCCCTGGGTGGACACGACGACGCCGACCCCGCCGGTGTACTTCGCGTGACCTACGGCCATGAATGCGGCGTTCTCCTCGTGCCGCGCCTGAACGAAGGCGACGGCGCCGTCCGTCCGGTCGAGGGCGATCATCACCCCGTTGATGCCGTCTCCGCTGTAGCCGAAGACCCTGTCGACACCCCACTCCCGCATCCGTGCGACGATCGCGTCCGACACCGTCTGATCCGCCATGAAGACCTCCGGGGGCAACCTTGGCATCCGGGGTCGCTGACGCCCAGGCTTTGACGGCCTTCTCCCACCTGCGGCGCTGATGCGCGAAGGCATTAGCACCGGTCGAACGGGGGCGCCAGGGGAGGCCGCGGAGAGAGCCGCCGACCGTCTGCCGTCCTACGCTTCCGGCATGGCCAGTGTCAGCATCCTCATCCTGGGCGGAGGCGGCGACCTCACCAAGCGGCTCCTCCTCCCCGGGCTCGCAAGCCTCCTCGCCCTCGACGGCGACTACGACGTCGAGGTGATCGGCGCGAGTCGCGAGGAGCACTCCGACGAGGAGTGGCGCGATCTGGTCCGGGACGCCTTCGCATCCGCGGACGTGGGGGAGGGGCTGGAGAAGCGCCTCCGGGCCACCCGGTACGTGTCCGGCGATGCGACGGATACCGACGAGCTGCGACAGCTGATCGAGTCCTGCGACGGCGTCCCCGTCATCTACTTCGCCCTCCCGCCCGCTGTCACCGTGCAGGTGTGCGAGGCGATGCGGAAGCTCGAGCTGCCGGAGGGCACTCGGCTGGCCCTCGAGAAGCCGTTCGGCAACGACCAGGCGAGCGCTCGGAAGCTCAACCGCCTCCTCGGCCGGCTGGTGCCCGAGGAGCAGGTGTTCCGCATCGACCACTTCCTCGGCATGTCGACGGTGCTCAACATCCTGGGCCTGCGCTTCAGCAACCGCCTCCTCGAGCCGGTCTGGAATTCGGCGGGGGTCGAGCGGGTCGAGATCGTCTTCGACGAGACGCTGGGCCTCGAAGGCCGCGGGGGCTACTACGACAAGGCGGGCGCGCTCGTCGACATGATCCAGAGCCACCTGCTCGAGGTGCTCGCCCTGGTGGCCATGGAGACGCCGCCGCGCCTCGACGAGGTGGAGCTGCGCTCCAACATCGCCCAGGTGCTCCGCAGCACACGGGTCTTCGGGGACGATCCCGTAGCAGCGAGCCGCCGTGGCCGCTACACGGCGGGCACCATCGGCGACCGCGAGCTGCCGGCCTACGAGGACGAGGAGGGCGTCGACCCGTCGCTCGGCACGGAGACCCTCGCGCAGGTGACCTTCGAGGTGAACACGCCGCGCTGGCACGGGGTCCCGTTCGTGCTCCGCTCCGGCAAGGCGATCGGCGCGTACCGCACCGAGGTGCGGGTCACGCTCCGCCCTGTCGCGCCGCTGCCCGGCCTGCACGGCGCCCCCGAGGCGGACAGCGTCGGGATCGACCTGATGACCGGCGAGATCCGCATGCGGCTGACGATGAACGGCAGCGGAGACCCGTTCCAGTTGGAGCGCACCGAGCTCGAGGCCACCAAGGCACCCGGCGAGCTGCTGCCATACGGGGAGGTGCTGCGCGGGATCCTCGACGGCGACCCGCTGCTGGCCGTGCGCGGCGACGTTGCGGAGCAGTGCTGGCGGATTGTGCAGCCGGTGCTCGACGCGTGGAAGGCGGATGAGGTGCCGCTCGACCCGTACCCGGCCGGCTCCGACGGCCCCGACTGGGACTGACCCTCAGCCCTCAGGCCTCGGCCCTCAACAGGCTCTTCTCCCGCCAACAGGCCACGTGCCGTCGATCCGGCCTGTTGGCGGCAGATCGGCCTGGGCTCCACGCGGCACGCTTGCCGCGAGGGGCAGGGCAGGAGGGCAGTGAGCCTCAGCCCTCGGCCTCGCGCTCCGCCGCCTGCTCGCCCTCGGACGCCCCGCGCACCAGCGGGACGCTGGCGGGGCCGGCTTTCTGCGCCCTGTCGATCGCATCGGCCGCGCGCACGAGAGTGAGGTGGGACAGCGCCTGCGGGGTGTTGCCCATCTGCCGGTTCCGCGTGGTGTCGTACTCCTCGCTCAGCAGGCCCACGTCGTTCACGAAGGTGAGCAGCCGGTCCATCAGGGCCTTCGCGTCGTCGAGCCTGCCCGAGCCTGCGTACTGCTCGACGAGCCAGAAGGAGCAGGCGAGGAACGGGTGCTCCTCCCCGGCGAGCCCGTCGACGCCGGTCTGGGTCCTGTAGCGGAGCAGGAGGCCGTCGCGCATCAGATCCTCCTCGAGCGCCGCCACGGTGCCGAGCATCCTCGGGTCGTCCGCTGCGATGAAGCCGATCTGCGGCAGCTGGAGGAGCGAGGCGTCCACCTCCGTCGTCCCGTAGTGCTGCACGAACGTGTTCCGTGCCCGGTCGAAGCCCTTCTCGAGGATCTCCTCCCTGACCTCGTCGCGCAGCTGCTCCCACCGCTCGACCGGACCTTCGAGACCGAACTCGCGCACGGCGCGCACGGCACGGTCGAACGCCGCCCACACCATCGCCCGCGAGTGCACGAAGTGCTGCTCCTCGCCGCGGATCTCCCAGATACCGCGGTCCGGCTGCCGCCAGTTCTCCTCGAGGAAGCCGAGCAGGGCGCGCTGCAGCGGCCAGGAGAACCGCCCCTCCTTCACCCCCGCCTCGCGCGCGCCGTGCAGGGCGACCATGACCTCGCCGAAGATGTCCCACTGCCTCTGCTCGTAGGCGGCGTTGCCGATCCGCACGGGCTTCGCGCCGCCGTGGCCGGCGAGGTGCGGCAGCTCGTACTCCATCAGGCGTCGCTCGCCGCCGAGCCCGTACATGATCTGCACATCGCGCGGGTCGCCGGCGATCGCGCGAAGCAGCCAGCCTCGCCACCGCCTCGCCTCCTGGCGGTAGCCGTGCGTCATCAGCACCTCGATGGTGAGGGCGGCGTCCCGGAGCCAGACGTACCGGTAGTCCCAATTGCGCTCGCCGCCCTCCGTCTCCGGAAGACTCGTGGTCGCGGCGGCGACGATGCCCGCCGTCTCATCGTGGGTGAGCGCCCGGAGCACCAGCAGCGACCGCTGCACCTCCCTGTCGTACGGCGACGGCGGGTCGCTGCGCGCCGCCCAGTCCCGCCACCAGGACAGCGTGCGGCGGTACTCCTCCTCCACGTCGATCGGGTCGGGCGGCTGCCGGTGCGACGGGAACCAGGTGAGGACGAGGTCGACGGTCTCGCCCTCGGCCACATCGAACACGGCGGTGTGCGACAGGTTGTCGGCCTTCAGTTTCGGGCCGCGCACGAGCACCGCATCCGGTCCTGCGGCGGCGAGGAGCGCGTTCCCGCCGGCGTCCGGCACCTGCCGCACCCACGGGACAGCCTCGCCGTAGTCGAAGCGCACCGCGATGCGCTCCCGGAAGGTGACGGTGCCGCGCAGGCCCCGCACGCGGCGCACCACGTTGGCCCGCTTGTCGCGCAGCGGCATGAACTCGATCACCTCCGCCTCGCCCTGCTCGGTCGTCCAGACGGTGCGAAGGACGAAGGTCCCCTCCAGGTATTCGCGGCTGGTGCGCGCCTCGGGGTCCTCGGGCGCCAGCGTCCAGGTGCCCGCAGAGTCGCCGTCGAGGATCGCCGCGAACATCGAGGGGGAGTCGAAGCGCGGCATGCACAGCCAGTCGACGCTTCCGCGGCGGGAGATGAGGGCGGCGGTGTGGAGGTCGCCGATCATGGCGTAGTCGTCGATCGCGGGACGCGTCATGCCCTGACGCTACGTGCGCCCCGTGCCCGGCTCCACCCGTTGCGGTGACTCCCCGAAGTCCTCCAGCCGCACGGGGCGCACGGCGGTCTGCACGAACTCGCGCACCCACCAGTCACCGGTTCGCCGCTTCTCCTCCCGCGTGCTGAACCTGTAGAGGAACAGCCGGGCCCGCACCCAGCGCGGCGGCCGGCCGTCGAAAGGGTCGGCGCGGA
>DATCMN010000349.1:0-7560 GCA_036563405.1 Naasia sp.
GGCTCGGGCACCCCGGTGGACGGCGTCATCGGCTCGATCGGCGGCGCGCTCGGCGCCTGACCTCGGCGCCGAACTCTCGGCGCGGGAGGAACGGCCTCGGCGCGGTAGTCGTATCTCCCGCGCCGAGGCCGTTCCTACAGCGCTCGCGTCACTCGATGGGCGCCGGGTACGGGGACGCCTTCAGCGCGCCGGCGAGGTGGGCGGCGAAGAGTGCCACCGACTTGGTGGTGGAGACGACCTTCTCCGGCGTCTCGGGCAGGTCCTTGTAGTCGACGCTGCCCATCGCCTCGCCGTTCCAGTAGGTGACGCCCTGGGTCGGGATGCTGAACCCGATGTCGTTCAGGGCCTGGAAGAGCTCGGCGGTGATCTGGTGCGCACCGTCCTCGTTGCCGACGATGGCCGCGACGGCGACCTTGTCGAACATGGTGGGCCGGCCCTTGTTGTCCTTCTCACTCAGTTCGGCGTCGAGCCGCTCGAGGACGCGCTGGGCGACGCTCGTCATGTGGCCCATCCAGGTCGGCGTCGCGATCACGAGGATGTCGGCTGAGAGGACCTTCTCCCGGATCTTCGGCCACTCGTCGCCGTCGCCCATGTCGGCCTCGACGCCCGGCTTCACGTCGAAGTCGACGACCCGGACCGTCTCGCCCGTCACCCCGAGAGCGGCGAGTTCGTCCATCAGCTGACTGCCCAGCAGCTGCGCGCTCGATTCGGCAGGCGAGGGCTTGAGGGTGGTGACGAGGGCGAGGGCGGTGAGCGCCATGGACGGACTTCCTCTCTGAGAGCTTCCCGATCACTCTCCCCCAGCCGATCGAGAGGACTCTGAGAGTTGACGGACCACGGCGGCTAGCGTGAGGGCATGGCGAATACGAGCCCCGGCGAGCGGCGCGCACTCCTCAGCACTCTGGCGCTGCTCGGGGCGGTGCCCGTCGCGACCGGCCTGCTCGCCATCGTCGGAGGCCCCGAGAAGGCACCGGGCGGTGCGGCGATGACTCCGAGCCTCGACAGCGAATACCGCTTCGTGAACGTCTTCTGGGCCGCTGCGGGCGGCGTCCTCTGGTGGTCCCTCCGCCGTCCCGAGGAGCGGGCGACGGCGACCCGGCTCGTGCTGGGCCTCGCCGCCCTGGGCGGTCTGCCGCGGCTGCTGTCGATCGGGCGGACGGGCCTTCCGCACCCGGTGTTCCGGGGCACCATCGTCCTGGAGCTCGGGATCGTGCCCTTGGTGCTGCTGTGGCACAGCAGGGTCACGGGGCGGCGCGACTAGGCGTCGATCTTGTCCCGGTCCAGATCGTTGGAGCTGTCGATGATGAACTCCTTGCGCGGCGCCACGTCGTTGCCCATCAGCAGCTCGAAGACGGCCTCGGCGGCCGCGGCATCGGACACCCGAACGCGGCGGAGCAGGCGGTGCCGCTTGTCCATGGTGGTGAGCGCGAGCTGGTCCGCATCCATCTCCCCCAGGCCCTTGTAGCGCTGGATCGGATCGACGTAGTTCTTCTTCTCGCGCTTCAGCTGCGCGAGCAGGCTCTGCAGCTCCTGCTCGGAGTAGGTGTAGATCGTCTCGTTCGGCTTCGTGCCCGGGTTCTTCACGACCACGCGATGAAGCGGCGGCACGGCCGCGAACACGCGGCCCTCCTCGATCAGCGGCCGCATGTAGCGGAAGAAGAGGGTGAGCAGGAGCGTGCGGATGTGGGCGCCGTCGACGTCGGCGTCGCTCATCAGGATGATCTTCCCGTAGCGCGCGAGGTCGAGGTCGAACGTGCGGCCGGAACCGGCGCCGATCACCTGCAGGATCGAGGCGCACTCGCTGTTGCTCAGCATGTCGGCGATCGATGCCTTCTGCACGTTGAGGATCTTGCCGCGGATCGGCAGCAGCGCCTGGTACTCGCTGTCGCGGGCGAGCTTCGCCGTACCTAGCGCGGAGTCGCCCTCCACGATGAACAGTTCGGTGTTCCCCACGTCGGTGCTGCGGCAGTCGACGAGCTTCGCCGGCAGCGACGAGGACTCGAGGGCGTTCTTCCGGCGCTGGGTCTCCTTGTGGGTGCGTGCGGAGATGCGCGCCTTCATCTCGGAGACGACCTTGTCGAGCAACATCGAGGCCTGCGTCTTGTCCTCGCGCTTCGGCGAGGTCAGCTTGTCGGTGAGGGCCTTCTGCACGACATTGGCCACGATGGCCCGCACAGCGGGCGTGCCGAGCACCTCCTTCGTCTGCCCCTCGAACTGCGGCTCCGGCAGACGGACGGTGAGCACGGCGGTGAGCCCGGCGAGGACGTCGTCCTTCTCCACCTTGTCGGTGCCGACCTTCAGCCGGCGCGCGTTCGCCTCGATCTGGGTGCGCAGCACCTTGATCAGCCCCTGCTCGAAGCCGGCCTGGTGCGAACCGCCCTTGGGCGTCGCGATGATGTTGACGTAGCTGCGGAAGGTGGTGTCGTAGCCGATCCCCCAGCGCATCGCCAGGTCGACGACGCACTCCCGGTCGACCTCGGTGGGGACCATGTGCCCGTTCTCCTGCAGCACGGGCACCGTCTCGGTGAAGGTGCCGGTGCCCGTGAGCCGCCAGGTGTCCGTTACGGACGTATCCGGGGCGAGGAAGTCGACGTACTCGCCGATGCCACCCTCGTAGCGGAAGGCCTCGACGACCTCCTCGCCACCGCGGCGGTCGTGGATCGAGATGCCGAGGCCCGGGACGAGGAACGCCGTCTGCCGCGCGCGGCCCACGAGGTCATCCAGGGAGAACGCGGCGTCGCGGGTGAAGATCTGGCGGTCCGCCCAGTAGCGGACGCGGGTCCCGGTGACGCCCCTCGGCGCCTTGCCGATGACGCGCAGCTCGCTGCCGGAGACGAACGGCGAGAAGGCGGCATCCGGCGACGGCTCGCCCTTGTCGGCGAACGTGCCCGGCTCCCCGCGGTGGAAGGACATGGCGTAGGTCTTGCCGCCGCGGTCGACCTCGACGTCGAGCCGCTCCGAGAGGGCGTTGACGACGGAGGCGCCGACGCCGTGCAGTCCGCCCGAGGCGGCGTAGGAGCCGCTGCCGAACTTGCCGCCGGCGTGCAGCTTGGTGAAGACGACCTCGACGCCGGTCAGGCCGGTCTTCGGCTCGATGTCGACGGGGATGCCGCGGGCCCTGTCGCGCACCTCGACGCTGCCGTCCGCGTGCAGGACGACGTCGATGGTGTCGCCGTGGCCGCCGAGCGCCTCGTCGACCGAGTTGTCGATGATCTCCCAGAGGCAGTGCATGAGGCCACGCGAGTCCGTCGACCCGATGTACATGCCGGGCCGCTTGCGCACCGCCTCGAGCCCCTCGAGGACGGAGAGGTGCCGAGCGTTGTAGTCCTGTGCCACGCCGCCAGGTTACGTGTCGCGGCGGACACGGCCGCCGTTCGGGGCGGCGCGCCCGCATAGTTGCTGGGATCCCGCCGAGGAAACGGCCCGGATGGCAACCCCCGGACTGGGATGTAACGAACTCCAGTCGATCATGTAACGATCGGCTACGCGCACAGCGAAACGGTGAGATCGTGGAGCGGACGCGGAACAACGCCGTGCTTTCATTGTTGAACTCAGTGACGCACCGGAATCCAAGAGGAGCAGCACATGTCGAACACAGCTACAGACACCCCCCTCGCTCCCGCCTACGAACTCACCGCCCTCGACCGCTGCGACAGCTGCGGTGCACAGGCCTACATCCGTGTCGAGCTGGGCAGTGGTGAGCTGCTCTTCTGCGCTCACCACGGGAAGAAGTACCAGGAGAAGCTGTCCACGGTCGCCCGCAGCTGGCACGACGAGTCGTCCCGCCTGACGGACAACAAGGCCTAGCCTCTCCCCCGCTCCTCGCCGAGAGAGCCGTCCGCGCATGCGGGCGGCTCTCTCGCTTTTCCCCCGGCCCTCCGCGCGGCATCACCGGACGACGGGTCCGCCGACCTCCCGCCGCCGCTGCCGCAGGAAGCGGCGCTCCACCGCGTTGTCGGTGAGCGCGAGAGCCGCCTCGTACTCGGCGGCCGCCTCGGCGGGCCTGCCCACCCGGCGCAGCAGATCCGCCCGCACCGAGTGGAAGGTGGGGTACGCCGGCAGGCGGAGGGCGTCGACCAGTGCCAGGGCCGGCTCGGCACCCACGAGCTCCGCCACGGCCACCGCCCGATTGAGCTCCACCACAGGGGACGGCTGCAGGGCGAGCAGCCGGTCGTAGAGGACGAGGACCTGCGCCCAGTCCGTCCGGTCGGCGGTGGGCGCATCGCTGTGCACCGCTGCGATCGCCGCCTGCAGCTGGTACGGGCCCGGCTGGTTCCGGCGCAGGCACCGCCGCACGATGTCCTGCCCTTCCGCGACGAGCGATAGGTCCCAGCGGCTCCGGTCCTGCTCGGCCAGCACCACCAGGCCGCCGTCCGCCGACACCCGCGCGGGACGCCGCGACTCGGTGAGCAGGAGCAGGCCGAGGAGCCCCAGCGCCTCCGGCTCGTCCGGCATCAGCTGGACGACGAGGCGGGTCAGCCGGATCGCCTCCGCGGACAGATCCTCCCGCGCCAGCGCGTCCCCGGAGGTCGCGAGGTAGCCCTCGTTGAACACCAGGTACAGGACGGCGAGCACCGACCGGAGCCGCTCCGGCAGGTCGGCCTCCTCAGGAACCCGGAACGGAATCCGGGCGGCGCGGATCTTCGCCTTCGCGCGGACCAGCCGCTGCGCCATCGTGGCCTCGGGCACGAGGAACGCCCGAGCGATCTCCGGCGTCGTCAGGCCGCCGAGGAGCCGCAGGGTCAGGGCCACCTGGGCAGGCCGGGCGAGCGCCGGGTGGCAGCAGGTGAAGAGCAGGCGGAGCCGATCGTCGGTCACCGGACCCTCCTCCTCCGGCTCGTCGGCGGCGAACAGCAGAGCCGCCTCCGCGTGCTTGGCCGCTCCGACCGCATCCCTGCGGATCCTGTTGATCGCGCGGCGGCGGGCCGTGGTGAGGATCCAGCCCGCCGGGCTGGGTGGGAGGCCGTCGACAGGCCACCGCTCGACCGCCACGGCGAAGGCGTCAGCAACGGCGTCCTCGGCGAGGTCGAGGTCGCCGAGGACCCGGGCGAGCACGGCCACGGCACGGCCGTGCTCCTCCCGGAAGACCCGTGCGATGCTCTCTCGCGCGACCTCGGCCACCTGTCGCGTCGGCTCAGTCGACCGACGAGAACTGGAACGGGGTCACCTCGACGGGCAGGCCCGTGATCTCCGTGATCCGCCGTCCCCAGCGGAGCGCGCCGTCCAGGTCGTCCGCGCGCAGCACCCAGAAGCCGCCGACGTGCTCCTTGCCCTCGAGGTAGGGGCCGTCGGTGAGCAGGGCGTCGCCGGTCTCCTGCGGCCGAATCACCGTTGCGGTGTCCGGCTGGTGGAGCCCTCCCGTGAACACCCACGCTCCGGCGGCCTGCGCCTCCTCGGCGAAGGCGGCGAGCTTCTCCATGACGGGCTGCAGGAACTCCGGCTCGGGCACGATGCCGTCGGGCTGGTAGAGGCTGAACAGGTACTGGGTCATCGGCTTCCTCTTTCGGTTCGACCGGCCCTTCGCCGGATCTCACCATCTACACGAACGGGATCCCGCGGAATCGACACCCGTCGGCGAAGTCGTCGAAGATCGATCCCGGATCAGTCCTCGATGACACAGAAGGTGTTGCCGTCGGGGTCCGCGAGGACGATGTAGTCGGCGTCCTCCTCGTAGTCCCAGTCGGGAACCTCCGTCGCCCCCAGGCTCATAAGCCGCTCGATCTCGGCGGCGCGGTCGCCGGCCGTCAGGTCGAGGTGGTGCCGGTGCGGCTTGGGCGAGCTCACGAGCATCAGCGCCATCTGCGGCCCGTCGCCTTCGCGGGGCACGAGGGTCGCCCAGTCGTGCGAAGGCTCCTCGCGGAGCCGGTAGTCCAGAGCCCGGGTCCAGAAGTCGATGGAGCGGCGCAGGTCGCGCACGCCCCACACGTACGAGCGGATGGTGAGCATCGGGTCAGCCCTTCACATCGTCGAGGAAGGCGAGCACGCGCCGGGTCGCGACCTCGGTGGCTTCCCGGCTGTGCTCGGCGGTCAGGGTCGGGTCGGTGAAGAGGTGCCCGGCCCCGGGGTAGGCGAAGAAGGAGAAGCTCGCCTGCGCGCGCACGGCCTCGGCCGCGAAGCGCTCCGTGCCCTCATCCCAGAACGGGTCCTCGCGGCTCGCGTGCACCTGCACGGCAACATCTCGCGGCCACGATTCCGCCCCCACCCACTCGAGCGGGATGGCGCCGGCGAAGAGGATCGCGCCGGCGACCGCGCGACGGACCGCGACCCGCTGGGCGGCCGCGGCGCCGTTCGAGAAGCCGGCGACCACGAACCCGTCGTCGAGATCGGCCACCCCGTTCACCGCGCGCTCGGTGAGCTCCTCGAAGCCCAGAGCCTGCGTGAAGGCGCCCGCCTCCTCGTAGTCGTCGAACACGCGGCCGTCGAGCAGGTCGATGATCCGAGGGCTGTGACCGGCGCGCTCCAGGGCGTCGGCGAGCCCGCGCTCACCCGCCCGCACGCCGAGGACCGAAGGGAAGATGGCGACGATGCTCATGCGGGAACGCTAGCGGGGGCCTCCGACATCCCGCCCGGTCACCTCGTCGCCTATGGCGGCGAGGGCTGTGGTGTCGAGGTCGGCCGGCTTGTCGTAGCCGGTGGCCCGGCGGTGGAAGTAGGTGACCGCCCACAGGATCACGCCGATCACGAGGAGGGCCCCGGCGATGATGTACTGCTCGATCGGCCGGCCACTGGTCCACGGCAGCACCAGGTAGACGCACGCGATCGCGCCGACCACCGGCAGCACGCGCGGGGTGTGGAAGTGCTTGTGCTCCACCGTGTCCTTCCGGAGGACCAGCACCGCCACGTTGACGACCGCGAACACGGCGAGGAGGAGCAGCGACGTGGTGCCGCCGAGGAGCAGCGCGATGGGGCTCTTCGGGTCGAGCGAGATGTAGGTGATGAGGATCAGCGCGATCGCCGCCGTGAACACGATGGCCGCCCACGGCGTGCGGCGGTTCGGCAGCACCTTGGACAGGAACGGCGGCAGAACGCCCTGCTTGCTCATGCCGTAGAGCAGGCGGCTCGCCATCAGCATGTTGAGCAGCGCGGTGTTGGCGACGGCGAACAGCGAGATGAAGGGGATGACCGCCGAGATCGGGAAGTCCGGAGCGGCCGTCTGCACCACGGTGACCAGCGGGGTGTCGTTGCCCGCGAGCTCCCCCACCGGCACGAGTGCGACGGCGGCGATCGAGACCAGCACGTAGATGACCGCAGTGATCCCGAGGCCGGTCAGCATGATCTTCGGGAAGATCCGGCTCGGGTCCTTCGTCTCCTCCGCCATGTTGACCGAGTCCTCGAAGCCGACCATCGCGAAGAAGGCGAGTGAGGTGGCGGCGCTGACCGCCAGCAGCACGTTCTTCTCCTCGGGCGTCTCGAACGCCACCACACGGGAGAAGTCGGCCTGACCGCCGAAGATCGCGAACGCGCTGATCAGGATGACCAGCAGCAGGCCGGACAGCTCGATGCAGGTGAGGACGACGTTCAGGCCGACGCTCTCCCCCACGCCGCGGAGGTTGACCGCGG
>DATCMN010000197.1:0-2827 GCA_036563405.1 Naasia sp.
TGTCGGCAGCGAGGGCAAGGGACTGTCCCGGCTCGTCACCGAGACCTGCGACGCCGTCGTGTCGATCCCGATCACCTCCGACACCGAGTCCCTCAACGCCGGCATCGCGGCGAGCGTCACCCTGTACGAGGTGGCCCGCCGCCGCGCGGAGGCCGCCGGGTCTTAGCTCCTCGGGGGCGGCCCCACCCGTGGCGTTCGGGCGACTGGACCGCCGGGCGGGTCAGACCTTCAGGCGCCAGTCGTCGTCGTCCGCGAGATCGTCGGGCGACAGCGAGATCACGCCGGTCGGCGGATTGAGCACCGTCGCCTCGTCGCGGCGGTGCCGGAGGATGTCGTCGATGTACGCGGCGACGGCTTCGGCGAGCGGCACGTCGCGCGACTGCTTCTGCGACATGAACCAGCGGTGCTCGAGCAGCTGGTGGAACACCTCGGCCGGCTCCAGCTTGCCCTTCAGATCCCGGGGGATGGCGCGTACCACGGGCTCGAAGACCTGAGCCACCCACTCGTGCGCGACGGCCTCCTCGTCGTGGCCTTCACGCCCGAAGGTGGCGCGGTAGGAGTCGAGGTCGTTGAGCAGGCGACGGGCCTGGTTCTCCTGTGCGTCGATACCGGTCAGCCGGAGCAGGCGACGGGAATGGTGCCCGGCGTCGACGACCTTCGGCTGGATGCGCACCTGGGTGCCCGTCTCGTCGGTCTTGATGGCGAGCTCGTCGATGTCGAAGCCCAGCTCGTTCAGCCGGTCCACCCGCTGGTTGATGCGCCACCGCTCGTTGCGCGGGAACACCTCCCAGCCGGTCAGCTCCGTCCACAGCACGCGGTACCGCGCGACGATCCGCTCGCTCACCTCGACCGGGTCGAGATCCTCCTCGACCCGCCCGCCGGCTTCGAGATCCATGAGCTCGCCGGCGATGTTGACGCGGGCGATCTCCACGTCGTTCTCGCGCTGCCCGTTCGACAGGCCGCCGCCCGGGTACAGCTTTCCGGTCTCGGCGTCGACCAGGTAGGCGGCGAAGGAGCCGGCGTCGCGCCGGAACAGGGTGTTGGAGAGGGAGACGTCGCCCCAGAAGAACCCGATCACGTGCAGGCGCACGAGGAGCAGGGCGAGCGCATCGACCAGCCGGGTGGCGGTGTCCGGACGCAGCGCCTGCGAGAACAGTGCGCGGTAGGGCAGCGAGAACTTGAGGTGACGCGTCACCAGCACCGCCTCGAGGGCGTTGCCGTTCTCGTCGGTGCGGTTGGAGATGACCGCAACCGGCTCGACGCAGGGCACCTCCATCCGCTGCAGGGTGCGGAGCATCTCGTACTCGCGCCGCGCGAGGTCCTCGCTCGTCTCCTTGATGGCGATGACGTAGCCGGAGAGGTTCACGAAGCGCACGATGTGCCGGGAGATGCCTTTCGGCAGCGCGGCGATGGCGTCGTCGGGCCACGTCTCCAGGGGGAGATCCCATGGCAGATCCAGCAGTGCCGGATCGACCATGGCAGCGGTGATGTTGAGGGAGCCGGATGTCGCCATGAGGATGTCAGCCTATGCGGAAGGCCCGCCGGGCTGATGCTCGGCGGGCCTCCCGGTGGTCGCTCGCGTCAGTGGATGACGGCGGCGCTGCTCAGGCGCTCGCCCGTCTCCACGTCGAACACGTGCAGGTGGCCGGGCTGAGGCGTGAGGTAGACCACGTCGCCCATGTTCGGGTGCACGCGGCCGTCGACGCGGGCGACGATGTCGGTGCGCCGGCCCTCGACCTCGGAGTGGCCGTAGAGGTAGCCGTCCGCGCCGAGCTCCTCGACCAGGTCGACCTCCACCTGGAGGCCGTCACCCGGGGTGGCGGACACGATGACGTCCTCGGGACGCACACCGATGGTCACCTGGCGGCCGTGGGCGCCGGAGACGACCTCGCGCTCGACGGGGACGGTGTGGGTGCCGAAGCGGACGCCGGTCTCCACCAAGTCGGCGGGGAACAGGTTCATGGCGGGGCTGCCGATGAAGCCGGCGACGAAGACGTTGTTGGGGCGCTCGTACAGGTCGCGCGGGGTGCCGACCTGCTGGAGGATGCCGTCCTTGAGGACCGCGATGCGGTCACCCATGGTGAGGGCCTCGGTCTGGTCGTGGGTGACGTAGACGGTGGTGACGCCCAGGCGGCGCTGCAGCGACGCGATCTGGGTGCGGGTCTGCACCCGGAGCTTCGCGTCGAGGTTCGACAGCGGCTCGTCCATGAGGAACACCTGCGGCTGGCGGACGATCGCGCGGCCCATGGCGACGCGCTGACGCTGACCACCCGAGAGGGCCTTCGGCTTGCGGTTGAGGTAGGGCTCCAGGTCGAGCAGCTTGGCGGCCTCGAGGACGCGGGTGGCACGCTCGTCCTTGCCGATGCCCGCGATCTTGAGCGCGAAGCCCATGTTCTCGGCGACGGTCATGTGCGGGTACAGCGCGTAGTTCTGGAACACCATGGCGATGTCGCGGTCCTTCGGCGGCACGTCGGTGACGTTGCGGTCGCCGATGAGGATCGCGCCGGAGTTGACCTCTTCGAGGCCGGCGAGCATGCGCAGCGAGGTGGACTTGCCACAGCCGGAGGGGCCGACGAGGACGAGGAACTCGCCATCGGCCACTTCGAGGTTGAGTGCGTCGACCGCGGGGCGGGTCGAACCCGGGTAGAGGCGGGTTGCGTTGTCGAACGTGACCGAAGCCATCGTCATCTCCTTCACCGGCAGGTACGTGCCGGACGATCCGTAGTGAATGAAGCTGTCGGCCGCCATCGGCCGACCGGGTCAGTATGCCATGTTTCCAGGAGGTAAACACTTGGGGGACCGGGGGAAAAGCATCGCATCGGGTGCG
>DATCMN010000362.1:0-2154 GCA_036563405.1 Naasia sp.
ATCGCCACGGTGCGGGACACCGGGCTCGCGAGCGGACCGTCGATGTCGAACAGCAGTCCCAGGTCGGTCATCCCCACCCCGTCCTCCCCCGAACGGGGGTACAAATTCCAGGAAATCGTCTGGTCACACCGGTCTTACACGGATGTAACCCTCCACAGTGTTAGTACACCTGTGGATAACTGCGGACATCGTCAGCGCGGGCCTATCCCCAGCAGGCCGGGAACGAGTGCGGCGACGAGGAGCGCGACCGCAACGGCTCCCAGCAGCGCGTACTGGGTGGTGCGCTGCGTTCGCTTCCGCGTCTCGACGATGATCCAGGCGACGAGCATGCCGGCGAGCAGACCCCCCACGTGCGCCTGCCAGGAGATCGTGCGCACGACGAGTCCGATGCCGAGATTGAGGACGATCATGACCACGAGGCCCACGGTGTTGGCACCCAGCTTCCGGGCGACGATGAAGAACGCCCCGAGGAGACCGAAGATCGCTCCCGAGGCGCCGACGACGCCCTGGTACGGTGCGCCCAGGTAGACGACGGCGACCGAGCCGCCGAGGGTCGACAGGGCGTACACGGCGAGGAACCGCCACATCCCGAGGGCGCTCTCGAGCTGCTGCCCGAACATCCACAGCGCGACCATGTTGAACACGATGTGCAGGATCAGCTGGGGCGAGTGGACGAGCGCGACGGTCAGGAGCCGCCAGGGCTCGAACGGCGCACCGGATCCCGGCATCACGTAGGCCGGGGAGAACAGCAGCGCGTCCGTCACCCTCAGCCCGGGAATCAGCTGCAGCAGGAACACCAGCAGCGTGATGGTGATCAGCACGTAGGTGGCCGAGGGCGCGAACGTCCGGCGGAAGCGGCGCCAGGCCCGCGCCGTGCTGTCGCCGGGGGAGGTCACCGCTCGGTGATGGTGACGCCCGTGAGGAGCTGCTCCTCGACCGGTCGGTCCCGCCCGTCGGTGGGCACCGCGCCCAGGCGGTCGACCACGGCTCGGGACTCGTCGTCGGCGACCTCGCCGAAGATCGTGTGATTGCCCTGCAGCCAGGTGGTCGGGCCGGTGGTGATGAAGAACTGCGACCCGTTGGTCCCGCGACCGCCGCGCTTGCCGGCGTTGGCCATCGCCAGGATGTAGGGCTTGGTGAAGTCGAGCTCGGGCGAGATCTCATCGTCGAACTCGTAGCCGGGTCCGCCCATGCCTGTCCCGGTCGGGTCGCCGCCCTGGATCATGAAGTTCGGGATGATGCGGTGGAAGACGATTCCGCTGTACAGCGAGCCCTCACCGGCCTGACCGGTGCGCGGGTCGGTCCAGGCCTGCTCGCCGGTGGCGAGGCCGACGAAGTTCTTCACCGTCTTCGGTGCGTGGTGGCCGAACAGATTCACCCGGATGTCGCCCTGAGTGGTGTGGAACGTGGCAACAGCCGTGTGCGTCGTCATACGACGATCCTAATCCGCTCCGGAAAAGTACCCAGGGCGCTCCCAGTGCTCTGGGTGGCAAGATGGAGGCCAAGCCCATCTAGCCCGACGCGGCGCCACTACCCATTGGAGGCAACACGCATGGACCTCTCCCGCAAGCGCAAGAAGGAGCTGCGGCGGCTGCGGAGCAGCGCCGAGAACCTCTGGCAGGAGCAGCAGGAGGTGCTTGACCACGCGTCCGCTGTGGCACGTCAGGCGAAGCTGCAGGCTGGCCTCCTCACCCAGGAGCACGTCGTGCCGCGCGTGAAGAAGGAGTACGAGAACCGGCTGAAGCCGGGAGTCGACAAGGCGTCGGTGCTCGGCCGCGCGGTCGCCACGGGCGTCACCGCCAAGGTCGCCCACGACGTCATCCCGGGTGTCAACGGCGTCGTGGCGTCGGCTCTCGGAGTGCTGGCCGCCGCCAAGGCGGGCAGCGGCCTCTTCGCGAAGCCCGAGCCGCCCAAGAAGACCGGCCCCGGCGCAGGCACCATCGCCCTGATCATCCTCGGCGTCCTGGCCCTCGCCGGCGTCGCCTACGCCGCCTGGCAGACGTTCCGGGCCGACGACGACCTGTGGATCGCGGACGACGAGCCGGAGGCGACGAGTTCCGCCCCGGGATCCGATCTCCCGAAGACCCCCACCGCCTGAGATCGGCGGGCGAGGCCTCGGTGCATCCGCACCGGGGCCTTCGTCGTCCCCGGGGA
>DATCMN010000364.1:0-2189 GCA_036563405.1 Naasia sp.
GGCAACGCGCACGCCCCTTCCGGGCGTCGACGGGCCGCGGCGAGTGCATCCGACAGCCGGTCGGCCGTCAGCGGCGGCTCGTACTGGTGCACCCAGCCGTCGCCGGCCTCGTCGGCCAGCCAGCCGACCACCTCGGTGCGGGGCAGCAGGACCGGCCGATCGAGCGACAGCGCGAGGATCGCCGCGCCCGAGTTGTGCACGGCACGGTAGGGCAGGACCACCAGCTCCGCCTCGCCGATCTCCCGCGCGAGGTCGGCGTCCGACGCGTAGCCGAGCTGGAGGGTGATGCGCGGGTCGGTGGCGGTCGACCGCACCCGGTCCTCCTCATCAGCGGTTCCCGCCTTGCCCACGATGCGCAGCGTCGTCCCCGCGTCGGGGAGGGCGGTGTAGGCGGCGATCAGTTCGCCCACACCCTTGTAGGGACGCACCCGGCCGAAGAAAAGGAGGCGGCCCGGCACCGGGGCCGGCACTGCGTGCCCGGCGAACCAGGGCCGGTAGTCGCCGTGCTTCACCGTGACGATCGGCGCGTCCGTAGGCGCCGGGGTGAAGGGGTTCAGCCGGAGGTAGGCGGCCGTGCGCCGTTCGAGCAGAGCCAGCAACGCCCTCTCGAGCCGCCCTTCGCCCTCGTGGCTCGCCAGATTGTGCAGAGTCCTCACCACCGGGGTCCCCGTCGCCGCCAGCCGGAGCAGCAGCAGAGGGAGGAGAGCCTGCCGGGCGAGAGTCCGTACCGGAGTGGTGCCCCGGATCAGCCGCTCCGGCCAATGCACGTGGAAGAGGTCGTACCTGCCGAGGAACGCGGCCGGCCAGGAGAAGTACACGGTCTCGACCTCGGCCGACATCGAGTCGACGAGCTGGAGCAGATAGGGATTCGTCTCGCTGCCCCGTCCGGGGAACGACTGCAGGACCGCGAGCTTCCGCTCCGCGCCTCGACGGCTGACCCGCAGCCCCGCGATTGTCCCTCCCACCGCGGCGGCGGTGAGGGGGACCGCTCGCCTCAGCCACTCGCGACGGCCGCCGCGGAGCATGACCGCGCGTGCATACGGGATGCTTCCGCGGCGCCAGCGCCGGCGCTGCCGCGCGTCGAGGTGCTCGGCGGCGAACACCAGGCGGTTGCGGGTGTTCCAGTACACGTAGGTGGGCGACTTCCCGCGCCCTTCCTGCGTGCCGCCGACGGCGTGCACCACCTCGATGTCGTCGCGCACCAGCAGCCGTCCCCCGGCACGCGTGATCCGCCAGGAGAAGTCGACGTCCTCCCAGTAGAGGAAGTACTCCTCGCTGAAGCCTCCCGCCCGATCCCAGAGATCGCGGTGCACGGCCACACACGCGCCCGACAGCCAGCCGTGCGGCAGGTCGCTCCGGGTACCCGGCCGTGTGGTGGTCCGCCCCTCCTCGAGGAGGACCGACGCACCGCCGAACCACACGCTGCCGTCGTCGGCCAGGATGCGCGGGCTGACCGCGGTGTCCGGCGACTCTCGCACGGCGGCCGCGAGCGTCGCCACCACCGACTCGGTCATCGCCAGGTCGGGGTTGGCGAGGATGATCACGTCGCAGCCGAGCTCGCGTGCGCGCTCGGCCCCGGAATTCATGCCCGACCCGAAGCCCGGGTTGCCGTCGTTGGCGAGGAGCTCCCAGCCGTGCGCTTCCGCGAGCGCTGCGACCTGAGCCGATTCCGCCTCCGTCCTGCGGTTGTCGACGACGATCAGCCGAGCACCCACCGACTCGAGCCGGAGCGGCGCGTAGTTCTCCACGAGGAGTCGCGGGGAGCCGTAGTTGACCACGAGCACCGCGATGGACGGCGCGGTCATGCCGCGACCGCCGGGCGAACGCCTCCCGCAGCGCCTCGGATATGCTCGACGACGCATTCGACGGCCCCTCCGTCGAGCGGGGGGAGAATGTCGTGCGCGTCCTGGTGCTCTGGTCCGATGACAGGTCCGCCAACCTGGGTGTGCGCGCTCTGGCCCGCGGCGCCGAGGCGCTGGGGCGGGCGGCGCTGGGCGACGACATCGAGGTCGAGTTCCAGGATCTCGCGAAGAACGAACACGGCTTCTCCCCTTCCATGGGTCTGGTGAAGCGGGACATCGTGAAGCCCCGCGGTCCGATCCGCGAATGGCTCCGGCGCTACGACCTCATCCTCGACACCGGTGCGGGTGACAGCTTCGCCGACATCTACGGCCCGCGACGCATCACCC
>DATCMN010000381.1:0-1809 GCA_036563405.1 Naasia sp.
CGGTGAGATCCGCGCCGACCGCGATCGCCTCGCCGCCCCGCTCCCGGAGCTGGTCGACGAGCTGCTGGGCGCGCTTCTCCTTGTTGCGATAGTTGACCGCGACCTTCGCCCCCGCGGATGCGAGGTAGACGGCGGTGTCGGCTCCGACGCCGCGCGAGGAGCCGGTGACGAGGGCCCGGCGGCCCTCCAGGGAACCGGCGGGAAGAGGGTTCGCTTCGGGGGTGACTGCCACGCCCCGACCCTACCCGGTAGATTCAGGGGTGGATCGGATCCCGAGAGGACGACGACGATGCTGCCCGACCTCACCGAGTACCTCTGGATCGTGTGGCTGGGCTTCATCCTCATCTGCGTGACGATCGAGCTGCTGACGCTCGAATTCACCTTCCTGATGATCGCCGCGGGCAGCGTCGGCGGGCTCGCCGCGAACCTGCTCGGCGCCGAGTGGTGGCTGCAGATCCTCGTCGCCCTCATCCTCAGCGTGCTGCTGATCCTCCTCATCCGGCCGGTGCTGCTGCGACTGACCCGCAAGGGCGCCGACCCGACCCCGAGCAACCTGGATGCCCTGATCGGCATGTCCGGTCGCGTCGTGCTCGCGTTCGGCGACCACGGCGGCCAGGTGAAGCTCGCCAACGGCGAGACCTGGACGTCCCGCCTCGACGACTCCGTGCCGGCGACGACCCTCGAGGTCGGCTCGCCCGTCACGGTCACGGTGATCTCCGGCTCCACGGCCGTCGTCGTGCCCCGACCCGTCGAACGCCCAGCTCCTCCCCCGACCGCCGCTCCCCCGACCGCACTGCCCCCGCAGAACGAAAGGAACGCAGACGCCTGATGGATCCCGCAGGTTTCCTCGTCCAGATCCTCGTGATCGCACTGCTGATCGTCGTCGCGGTCTTCGTGATCGTCGTGCTGATCCGCGCCATCCGAATCATCCCGCAGGCATCCGCGGGCGTCGTCGAGCGCCTCGGCAAGTACCACAAGACGCTCAACCCGGGCCTCAACATCCTCGTCCCGTTCATCGACAGGGTGCGGCCGCTCGTCGACATGCGCGAGCAGGTGGTGTCCTTCCCGCCGCAGCCGGTGATCACCGAGGACAACCTGGTCGTCTCCATCGACACCGTGGTCTTCTTCCAGGTGACGGACGCGCGCGCCGCCACCTATGAGATCGCGAACTACCTGGGCGCCGTCGAGCAGCTCACCACGACCACGTTGCGCAACGTCGTCGGCGGCCTCAACCTGGAAGAGGCACTGACTAGCCGCGACAACATCAACGGCCAGCTGCGCATCGTCCTCGACGAGGCGACCGGCAAGTGGGGTCTGCGCGTATCGCGCGTCGAGCTGAAGGCGATCGACCCGCCCGTCTCCATCCAGGACTCGATGGAGAAGCAGATGCGCGCCGAGCGGGACCGGCGCGCGGTGATCCTCACCGCAGAGGGCACCAAGCAGTCCGCCATCCTGCAGGCGGAGGGCGCCCGGCAGGCGGCGATCCTCCAAGCCGAGGGTGCGGCGAAGGCGCAGATCCTCCGCGCGGAGGGTGAGGCACAGGCCATCACCACAGTGTTCGAGGCCATCCACGCCGGAAACCCGGACAGCGGACTGCTCGCCTACCAGTACCTGCAGACCCTGCCGAAGCTCGCGGACGGGGCCAGCAACAAGCTGTGGATCGTCCCCAGTGAGCTGACGGAGGCGCTGAAGGGCATCGGCGGCGCGTTCGGCGGACGGCTCCCGGAGACGCCGATCGTCGACGCCGACTCGCAGCGCGCCGCCCGTCAGCGCGCCGCGGCCTCCCGCAGCGAGGCGCAGGCCGCGGCC
>DATCMN010000390.1:0-3008 GCA_036563405.1 Naasia sp.
ACGCGGGCACCGTCGCGGCGAGCACCTTGGGCACCCCGCTCATCTACCTGTTCGCGCTGGGGGTGGGACTCGCGACCCTCGTGGATCGGTCGACGGGTCCGGTCACCGCGGACGGCGCCGGCTACCTGGTGTTCGTGGCGCCGGCGCTGCTCGGGATCGCGGCGGTCACCGTGGCCATGGACGAGTCGACCTACGCCGTGATGGCGGGCTTCAAGTGGGACGCCACCTACTTCGCCATGAACGCGGCCCCGCTCTCGCCTCCCCAGGTGGCGACCGGCAACATCCTCATCGTCGTGCTGCGCCTGATCGTGGCGTGCACGATCTACCACCTGTTCCTGCTGCTGTTCGGCGCTGTGCCCTCGCCCGCCGGATGGCTGACCATCCTGGCCGCGACCCTCGGCGGCACCGCTGTCGCGGCGTGGCTCGTCGCCTTCTCCTCCTCCCTGGAAGGGGACGACAGTCCGCTCGCGCTCGTGATGCGCTTCGTCATCACGCCGATGATGCTGTTCTCCGGCACCTTCTTCCCGCTCGAGAACCTGCCGATCTTCCTGCAGCCGATCGGCTGGGTGTCCCCGCTCTGGCACGCCACCCAGCTCGGCAGGGTGGCGAACTACTCTCTCGCCGAGCCGGGCTGGCTGACCGTCCTGCACGTGACCTACCTGGCGGTCCTCCTCGCGGCCGGCTGGGTCGCCGCCGTCCGGGTGACCACGCGGAGGCTGGGCAAGTGAGCGCGGTGGAGGAGCGGACGACCACTCCGCCGCCGCGGTCAGGGCGACTGCTCGGCGGCCTCTACGCCGGCAACGCGCGGGCCGTGCTCGCACGCGGGCTGACGGCGACCCGGAGCAGCAACTGGGCGGTCGTCGCGAGCGGCTTCCTCGAGCCTGTCCTCTACCTGCTCTCGCTCGGCATCGGCCTCGGCGGGGTGATCGGCTCCGTGCAGGCGGCGGACGGCCGTGAGATCCCGTACGCGGCGTACATCGCCCCCGCACTGCTCGCGGTGTCCGCCATGAACGGCGCGATCATGGACTCCACCTGGAACGTCTTCTTCAAGATGCACTTCTCGAAGCTGTATGCAGGCATGGTTGCCACCTCGCTCGGCCCGTTCGACGTGGCGCTCGGCGAGATCGGCCTCGCCCTGCTGCGGGGAGCCGCCTATGCGACGGGCTTCCTCGTGATCATGCAGGCGCTCGGCCTCAACCTGGCCTGGACGGCGCTGCTCGCGCTGCCCGCCGTGGTGCTCATCGCGGCCGGCTTCGCCAGCGTCGGCATGGCCATCACGAGCTTCATGCGCACCTTCCAGCAGATGGACTGGGTGCAGTTCTTCCTGCTGCCGATGTTCCTGTTCTCCGCCACCTTCTACCCCGTGACGGTGTACCCGCCGGCCGTCCAGGTGCTCGTCCAGGTCTTCCCGCTGTACCACGGCGTCGAGCTGATCCGGGGGCTGACCACCGGGGCGCTGTCTGTCGCGATGCTCGGCCACCTCGCCTACTACGTGGTCATGGTGCTCGTCGGCGTCGTCTTCACCACCCGGCGTCTGCGGGCTCTGTTCCTCGACTGACCCCGCGCGCGGAATACCGCGGCGCGCGCAGGCGCTGCTCTTATCCATGGCATGCGGGTACGGGCCGTGACGGCGGAGCGCACGACAGGGGCCGAGGAGGTCTCCTCCGCGAGTGTGGGGCTGCGCAGCGAGCGGGGGCCGCTGCTGCTGGCCCTGATGCTCGCCACGGCGCTGGTCGCGCTCGACGCGACGATCCTCGCCACCGCGGTGCCCGCCGTGGTGGACGACCTCGGCGGCTTCTCCCAGTTCCCCTGGCTGTTCTCGGTCTACCTGCTCGCCCAGGCGGCTTCGACACCCATCTACGGGCGGCTGTCCGACATAGTCGGGCGCAAGCCGCTCATCCTGTTCGGCATCGCGCTGTTCCTCGTCGGCTCGATCCTCTGCGGCCTCGCCTGGAGCATGCTGGCCCTGATCGCCTTCCGCGCCGTTCAAGGGCTCGGTGCCGGTGCGCTCGCCCCGGTGAGCATCACCATCGTCGGGGACGTGTACACGCTGCGCGAGCGCGCGAAGGTGCAGGGCTACATGGCGAGCGTGTGGGGCGTCTCCTCCGTGCTCGGGCCGGCCCTCGGCGGCCTCTTCACCGACTTCGTCTCCTGGCGATGGATCTTCCTCGTCAACATCCCCCTCTGCCTCGTCGCCGGCTTCCTGCTGTGGCGGAACTTCGACGAGCACCACCGGCGGACGCGGGAGCGCATCGACTATCCGGGCGCCGCCCTCCTCGCGGCCTCCACCGTGCTGCTCGTCCTGGGGCTGCTGGAGAGCGGCCAGGCGTGGGAGTGGCTGTCGCCTCCCACCTTCGCCGTCTTCGGCGGCGCCGCGCTGCTGCTGGCGGTGTTCGTGCTGGTGGAGCGCCGGACGGAGCACCCGATCCTCCCGCTGTGGGTGTTCCAGCGGCGCGTTCTCCTCAGCTCCAGCATCGCCGGGCTGCTGCTCGGCGCCATCCTGACCGGGCTGTCGAGCTACATCCCGGTGTACGGCCAGGCGGTGCTCGGCTCGTCCGCGCTGCTCGCCGGCTTCGCGCTCGCTGCGCTGACCCTGGGCTGGCCCGTCTCCGCCGCGTTCGCAGGCCGCCTCTACCTCCGCTGGGGATTCCGGGTGACGGCGGTGCTGGGGAGCGTGCTCGCCCTCACGGGGGTGGCGCTGACCCTCCTCCTCGACGCCGACAGCGGGCTGTGGGAGGCGGGGCTGTTCTGCGCGATCATCGGATTCGGATTCGGCTGGATCGCATCGCCGACACTCATCGCCGCCCAGTCGAGCGTCGGATGGAACGAGCGCGGCGTGGTGACGAGCGCCAACATGTTCTCCCGCTCGATCGGGTCGGCCGTCGGCGTCGCCGTGTTCGGGGCCGTGGTCAACCGCGTCGCCGGGGTGGAGGGTGGCCGCACGCCGCCGGCGGCGGACCTGATGCCCGCGCTGCACCTCGTCTTCGTGGGTATGACAGGTGTCGCGT
>DATCMN010000421.1:0-4005 GCA_036563405.1 Naasia sp.
TCCGCCGCCAAGGCCAAGGCCGAGAAGGCCGAGACCGCGTCCGCGGAGTGATCTCCACCAGTCGGTGACAGGCGGTGGGGATCCGGTCGGGTCTCCACCGCCTTCGCGTACATCAGCATCAGCAATCAGCAGAAGGAGTAACGCATGGCCAACGTGAGCCTGCAGGACGTCAAGACGCTCCGCGAGCGTCTCGGGACCGGGATGGTCGACACCAAGAACGCCCTCGTCGAGGCGGACGGCGACATCGAGAAGGCCGTCGAGATCCTCCGCCTCAAGGGCGCCAAGGGCAACGCGAAGCGTGCCGACCGCTCGACGAGCGAGGGCCTCGTGGCCGCGCAGGAGAGCGCGGACGCCGTCACCCTGATCGAGCTCGCCTGCGAGACCGACTTCGTGGCGAAGAACGACCGTTTCATCGCCCTCGGCGACAAGGTCCTCCAGGCCGTCGCCGCGTCCGGCGCCGACTCGGCCGAGGCAGCGCTCGCCGCGACGCTCGACGGGAAGACCGTCGCCGACGTCATCAACGACGACGCCGCGATCATCGGCGAGAAGGTGGAGCTTCGCCGGGTCGCCCGCGTGCCCGGCGAGAAGTTCGCCGTCTACCTGCACAAGACGAACCAGGACCTGCCCCCGCAGGTCGGGGTCGTCGTCGCCTACACCGGTGACGACGCCGCGACCGCCCGCAGCGTCGCCCAGCACATCTCGTTCGCCGCGCCCGCGTACCTGTCGAAGGACGAGGTGCCGCAGTCGGACGTCGAGAACGAGCGCCGCATCGTCGAGGAGATCAGCCGCAACGAGGGCAAGCCCGAGGCCGCGCTGCCGAAGATCATCGAGGGTCGCCTCGGTGCGTTCTTCAAGCAGGTCGTGCTCCTCGAGCAGGACTACGCGCGCGACAACAAGCTGACCGTCGGCAAGGTCCTCGCCGACGCCGGCCTGACCGTGGCGGGCTTCGCCCGCTTCCGCGTCGGCGCCTGACGACAGGCTCATCGGAACGGGAGTCGCCCCTCGGGGCGGCTCCCGTTCCGTGTTCTTCCGGGGGGAGCCGCTGCGCGGCTCAGTAGCATGGGCTCATGCTGACGGTGCGGCGCGGGGCCGCTGCGTGACCGCCCCCGCCCTCGGCGGGGTCACCATCGTCGACTTCTCCCGGGTGCTCGCCGGCCCCTACGCGACGATGCTGCTCGGCGATTTCGGCGCCCGCGTCGTCAAGGTGGAGCGGCCCGGCGTCGGCGATGAGACCCGCGCCTGGGCGCCGCCCGTCGACTCCCGCGGCATGTCCACCTATTTCGCGTCGGTGAACCGCAACAAGGAGAGCGTCGCGCTCGATCTCGCCACCGAGGAGGGCAGGGCGGCCGCGCTCGACCTGATCCGCGAGGCCGACGTGGTCGTCGAGAACTTCCGTGCGGGGACGATGGGGCGGCTGGGTCTCGGCTACGAGACTGTGGCGGAGCTGAACCCCCGCGTCGTCTACTGCTCGATCACCGGCTTCGGTGCGGGGGAAGGGGCCGCCCAGCCCGGCTTCGACCTCCTGGTCCAGGCCGTCGGCGGCCTCATGAGCATCACCGGCCAGCGGCCCGGCGAGCCGACCAAGACCGGCGTCGCCCTGGTCGACGTGCTGACCGGACTGCACGCGGTGACGGGGATCCTCACCGCGCTCGTGTCCCGGGCGAGTACGGGGCGGGGCCAGCGAGTCGAGGTGAACCTTCTCTCGAGCCTGCTGTCCGGACTCGTGAACCAGGCCGGCGCGCACCTCGGAGCCGGCGCGGTGCCCGGGATCCTCGGCAACGCGCATCCGAGCATCGCTCCGTACGAGGTGTTCGAGGCTTCGGACCGCCCGCTCGTCGTGGCCGCGGGCACGGACGCGCAGTTCCGCGCGTTCGCGGCGGCGATCGGCGCGCCCGAGCTGCTGGCGGACAAGCGCCTCCGCACCAACGCGGGGCGGGTCGAGCACCGCCAGCACCTCGCGCGGGTCGCCTCCGAGCGGCTCGCCACCCGCACCGCGGAGGAGTGGACGACCCTGCTCACGGCCGCCGACGTGCCCGCGGGGCCGGTGAACACGATCCCGGAGGCCTTCGCGCTCGCCGAGCGACTGGGCCTCGCGCCCGTCGCCGAGGTGGGCGGCTCCCGTTCGGTGGCGAACCCCGTCACGCTGAGCGCCACGCCCGCCGAGTACCGCCTCCCGCCGCCCGCGCTGCCCGCCTAGCCTCCCGGTCCCGTCCGTCCCGCGCGCTCACGAAAGCAGCAGATGTCCTCTCCCGACCAGTCCTCCTCCGCCGAGGCGGCCCTCGCCGCGGTCTTCGACCTCGCCGGCCTCCTCGAGCCCGCCGAGCGGGACTGGCAGCAACGCGCCCGACGCGTCGCCCGGGAGCGGATCCTGCCCGTCATCGAGGACGACTTCGAGAACCGGCACTTCCGGGAGGAGCTCGTGCCCGCCCTGGCCGCGGAGGGATTCCTCGGCATGCACATCACCGGGTACGGGTGCGCCGGTGCCAGCGCGACGGCCTACGGAGCCGTGTGCCTGGAGCTGGAGGCGGCGGACAGCGGCTGGCGGACATTCGTGTCGGTGCAGGGGTCGCTCGCCATGAGCGCGATCGCCAAGTTCGGCTCCGAGGGGCAGAAGAACGAGTGGCTGCCGCGCATGGCGTCCGGGGCGGTGATCGGCTGCTTCGCGCTCACCGAGCCGAACGGCGGCAGCGATCCCGGCTCCATGCGCACGACGGCGGTGCGGGACGGTGACGACTGGCTGATCACCGGCACGAAGCGGTGGATCGGCCTGGCGAGCATCGCCGGAGTCGCCGTCGTCTGGGCGCAGACGGAGGACGGCGTGCGCGGCTTCCTCGTGCCGACTGGGAGCGAGGGGTTCAGGGCCACGCCGATCGCCGGGAAGCTGGCGATGCGCGCCTCCATCCAGTGCGACATCGAGCTCGACGCGGTGCGGGTGCCGGAGTCGGCCCGCCTCCCGGAGGCGACCGGCCTGCGGGCGCCGTTCTCCTGCCTCAACGAGGCGCGCTACGGCATCGTCTGGGGTGCGATGGGTGCGGCCCGCAGCTGCCTGGAGGTGGCGCTCGGCCACTCGCTGCAGCGCAACGTGTTCGGCGGCCCTGTCGCCCGGTTCCAGCTCACTCAGGCGAAGCTCGCCGACATGCTCCTCGAATACGAGAAGGGCGTGCTCCTCGCCCTGCATCTCGGTCGTGCGAAGGATGCCGGCACTCTGACTCCGCCGCAGATCAGCGTCGGCAAGCTGAACAACGTACGGGAGGCGATCGGCATCGCGTCGGCCGCGCGCTCCATCCTCGGCGGCGACGGCGTGACGGGGGAGTACCCGGTCATGCGGCACATGGCGAACCTCGAAGCCGTCCGCACCTACGAGGGAACCGACGAGATCCACTCACTCATCCTCGGCAGGGCGCTCACCGGCCTCGCCGCCTTCTCCTGACCCGCCTTTCCTGCCCTCAACAGGAGGACCAGCTCCTCAACAGGCTCAAACAGACCGATCCAGCCTGTTGAACCGCAAGTCATCCTGTTGAGGGCGAGGGATGCCGGATCAGGTGGCGTTCCAGACCGCCCGGTAGTAGTCGATGCGCTCCAAGTCCTGCTCCACGCCGTACGCGGCCAGGAACTCGCGCGTCCAGTCCGCGCCGTAGTTCCACTCGGTGCTCTCGGTGGCGACCGCGAGGTCGGCCCAGCGGTCGGCGACGCCCAGGGCGCCGAAGTCGACGTGGCCCGACCACCTGCCGTCCTCACCGATCAGCGTGTTGGGCACGCAGGCGTCGCCGTGGCAGACGACCAGCCGGTCGATGGGTGGGGCCAGCGCCGCGAGCCCGGGGTCGGGGGAGAGCCCCTCGCCGCGGGCGTAGGCGAGCCGGAAGTCCACCGACCAGTCGAACGGACACTCCGCGACGGGGAGCGCGTCGTGCAGGCGGCGGAGGCCCTCGCCCAGCGCGTGCACGGCGATCTCCGGTCGGGCGAGCCAGACGGGGTCGACGGCGCTCCGCCCGGGGAGCGCCGCGG
>DATCMN010000423.1:0-2545 GCA_036563405.1 Naasia sp.
GGCCAGCTTCGCGAACGCGTCCTCGGCAGGGGAGGGGACGATGTAGGTCGGGGTCCGCTGGATCATGGTGACGTGGGCCGCGCTCGCCGCCAGGGCGGGGACCAGTGTGACGGCGGTGGCGCCGCTGCCGATCACCACCACGCGCTTGCCCGAGCAGTCGAGGTCCGCCGGCCACAGCTGCGGGTGCACGACCGGTCCCCGGAACCGGGATCGGCCGGGGAAGTCGGGCGAGTGACCGGCGTCGTAGCGGTAGTAGCCGGTGGCGCAGAAGATCCACCGGCAGGTGAGGACGGTCTCCCGGCCGGTGCCGGCCACCTCGGCGTGGACGGTCCACAGGGCAGAGGCGCTCGACCACTCGACGCGGACGACCCGGTGCCCGAACCGGATGTGCTGCTCGATGCCGTGCTCCCTCGCGGTGTCGCGCAGGTAGGCGAGGATCCTGTCCGCGGTGGCGATCGACCTGTCCTCGGTCCACGGCCGGAACTCGTAGCCGAAGGTGTGCAGGTCCGAGTCGGACCGCACCCCGGGGTAGCGGAACAGGTCCCATGTGCCGCCCAAGGCGTCCCGCGCCTCGAGGATCGCCCACCTCTGCCGAGGCGACCTGCTCTGCAGGTAGCAGGCGGCGCCGATGCCCGAGATGCCCGCGCCCACGATGAGGACGTCGAGATCCGGAAGGGCCTCCTGGCCCGCCGGGTCCTCCGGCCCGCTGCTGTCGGTCATCGCTCTCCCGAGTGCGTGTTCCCCTCCATCCTGGGGTGCGGAGGCTGTGCGGCACCTCCGGGGCGCTGCAGCAGGAGCACGATGAGGAGGCGGGGCGGACGGGCCCGTCGTCGACGGGCCCTAGGGTGGGCCGGTGCAGAGGACGACGCGAGAGCATTCCGCCGTGCCGCACGCAGCGGGATGGTGAGCGCGCCGACGGCCGTCGGGGAGCCGCTTCGCAGGGTGGTCGCGGCGATAGTCGTGGCCGTGCTGTCCGGCGCCCTCATGGCGGTGCAGGCGCGCATCAACGGCGAACTCGGCCTCCGGATGGGCAGCGGCGCTGCCGCCGCGGCCGTGTCCTTCGGATCGGGGCTCGTCCTGGTCTCCGCCGTCGTCCTCCTCGTTCCGGCGGCGAGGCGAGGCGTGCCCGCGCTGCTGCAGGCGGCGCGAACCCGCACCCTGCCCTGGTGGTCGTTCCTCGGCGGGCTCGGGGGAGCGCTGCTCGTCGTCAGCCAGGGTGTGGCGAGCGCCGTCCTCGGCGTCGCGCTGTTCAGCGCCGCGGTGATCGCGGGTCAGATGCTCAGTGGGCTCGTCGTCGATCGGCTCGGCATCTCACCAGGCGGCCGCCGCGCGGTCACGGCGCGGCGTGCGGCTGCGGCGATCGTCGCCGTCGCTGTGCTGGCTGTGCCGGTCTTCGGCGGCACCGCGTCTGTTCCGGTGCTCGCGCTGCTGCTCCCGGTGCTGGCCGGGGCGGCCGTCGCATGGCAGCAGGCGGTCAACGGGCGGGCGGCCGCGGCTGCCGGGTCGAGCCTCACGGCGACGCTGCTCAACTTCGTGGTCGGCTTCACGGTGCTGGTGCCCGCTGCCGCGGTGTTCGCACTGGTCCAGCAGCGGCTGCCGGCGGTGCCGGCCGAGCCGTGGGTGTACTCCGGAGGCGCTGTCGGCGCGCTGTTCATCTTCGGCTTCGTGGTGGCTGTGCGTGTGCTCGGGGTGCTGCTCATGGGCTTGGCGAGCATCGGTGGTCAACTGCTGACGGGCCTGCTGCTCGACGTCGTGGGACGCGTCGAGGGCGTCGACGTACCGCGCACGGCGCTCGCCGCCGGTGTGGTGCTCGCGTGCGCCCTCCTCGCCGCCCTGCCCTCCCGGCGGGGACTGACGACGGACTGAGGGCGCTCCGCGGAGATCCGATCCAGGGCGCTCCCAGGCGCTGCTCAGGCCGAGGACTTCGATCCGCGCCCGCGGGGTGGAAGAGTCGACTCGACGGCGCGGGCTCTCCGCGCGGATGAAGAGTGGAAGGAGCCGCCATGGCGGTCAGGAGTCGGGCGAGCACGACGTGGAGCGGGGACCTGGCGAGCGGGCAGGGCACCACACAGCTGGTGACCTCCGGCGTGGCCTCGTTCGATGTGGACTGGAAGGCGCGGTCCGAGGGCGGCGGCAAGAAGACCACGCCGGAGGAGCTACTGGCCGCGGCTCACGCGTCCTGCTTCTCGATGGCGCTGTCCCACCAGCTCTCCCAGAGCGGTTCCGCGCCGAGCGAGCTGACGGTCGACGTGACCGTGTCGTTCGAGGCCGGCGTGGGGGTCCTCGGCATCGCGATCGAGGTGGAGGGCGTCGTCCCCGGCATCGACCAGGCCGCATTCGCACGGTTCGCGGAGGACGCGAAGGCGAACTGCCCGATCTCGAAGGCTCTCGCCGTCGACATCGAATTGGCATCGGCGAAGCTCCGCGACGGCGCGAGCTGAGGACGAGGAGATCCGGGCGGCCCCTTCCCGCGAGGGGAGGGGCGCCTGGCTCCGGATCTCCGGCTCCGGCTCCCCTGAACCCGTCGGGACGCGACTGCGCGGTT
>DATCMN010000200.1:0-2494 GCA_036563405.1 Naasia sp.
GAGGCCGCCCGCGAACTCGACCGCATCCGCCTCGGCCCGCAGGGCGGCACCCACCAGAACAGGTCCGAGCGGGACGCCATGGCGCGCATCTTCGAGGACCGCATCGCCCAGCTCCGCGAGGTGGACGACCGCCTCGCCTTCGGCCGGCTCGAGGGCGAGGAGGGCGACCTGCGCTACATCGGCCGGATCGGGCTCCGCGACGAGGACCTGTCCCCGCTGCTGCTCGACTGGCGGGTTCCGCAGGCCAGCGCGTTCTATCAGGCCACCGCCGCCCAGCCGCTCGGCATCCGCGCCCGCCGGCATCTCAGCACCGACGCCCGGTCCGTCACCCGCATCGAGGACGAGGTGTTCGGCTCCGCGCTCCAGGAGGACCGGCAGCTCACCGGCGAGAGTGCCCTGATGGCGGCGCTGACAGCGGAGCGCACCGGCCGGATGACCGACATCGTCGCCACCATCCAGGCGGAGCAGGACCGCATCATCCGCGACGAGCTCCGCGGAGTCCTCGTCGTCCAGGGCGGCCCGGGCACCGGCAAGACCGCTGTCGCGCTGCACCGCGCCGCCTACCTGCTCTACACCCACCGCGAGCGGCTCGCCTCCTCGGGCCTGCTCGTCGTCGGGCCCTCGCGGAGCTTCCTGCAGTACATCGAGCAGGTGCTCCCGTCGCTCGGCGAGACCGGCGTCGTGCTCTCGAGCGTCGGCCAGCTGTACCCGGGGCTCGACACCCAGGCGGAGGATCCGCCGGCGACCGCGGCTCTCAAGGGCTCCACCCGGATGGCGGACCTCCTGAAGCGGGCGGTCTCCTCCCGCCAGGCGGTGCCGGCCGAGACCCAGGTGGTCGAGATCAACGGCGAGCGCCTCGAGGTGGAGCCCGCGCTGCTGTCCCGCGCGATCCGGCGCGCGCAGGAGACCCGGAAGCCGCACAACGAGGCCCGCGTCACGTTCGTCTCCACCGCCCTCGGCGCGATGACGGCAGCCCTCGCGGAGCAGATGCGCGACGACGGCGACACTCTGGAGGACGACGACCTCCGGATGCTCCGCGAGGATCTGCGCTCCAGTCACGACGTGCGGGTGCTGCTGAACACCGCCTGGCTGCCGCTCAGCCCCGAGAAGCTGCTCGGCGACCTGTACTCCCGGCCCTCCTGGCTGGCGACGCTGACGCCGACCTGGCCGGAGGAGCGGCGGGCGCTCCTGCACCGCCGCCGGGATGCTCCGTTCACCGTCTCCGACGTTCCGCTGCTCGACGAGGCTGCCGAGCTGCTCGGCACCGCACCGAGCGCGTCCGGCGCCGAGGAGGCGGACGAGCGGCGCCAGCGCAAGATGGACCTCGAGAACGCGGAGAACGCGATCCGCAACATGGGGGTCGAGGGGATGGTCTCCGCGGAGGCCCTCGCTGACAACTTCGCGGCTCGCGGGCAGCGCCTCACCGCGGCGGAGCGCGCGTCCACGGACCGCACCTGGACATTCGGCCATGTCGTCGTCGACGAGGCCCAGGAGCTCTCGCCCATGCAGTGGCGGATGCTGCGCCGCCGCGCCCCGCTCCGCTCGTTCACCATCGTGGGGGACATCGCGCAGGCGAGTTCTCCGTCCGCGGCGTCCAGCTGGGCCGACGCGATCCGCCCCCTCGCCGCCGACTTCCGGCTCGAGGAGCTGACCGTCAACTACCGGACGCCCGCGCAGATCGCCGCCCTCGCGGAGGCCGACGCCCGGGCCCGGGGCCTCGCGATCACACCGTCCCGATCCGTGCGCGACGCCGACGAGGAACCCGTCCAGCGAACGGTTCCGGCCGAGGGGCTCGAGCAGGCCGTCGTCGACGCGGTCGCCGCCGAGCTCGCCACCGGGCGCCCCGGGACCACCGCCGTCATCGCCCCGGACACCGCCGTCGCGGCGCTGCACCGAGCCCTCCAGGAGCGGATCGGGCAGGACGCGGGCCTCGGCGCGCGCACCCTGTCCCGCCCGGTGACGGTGCTCGGCCCGCGCGAGGCGAAGGGCCTGGAGTTCGACACCGTCGTGGTCGCGGACCCCGAGGGCATCGTGCGCGGAGAGCCCCGGGGGGCGAGCTCGCTGTACGTCGCGCTCACCCGCGCTACCCAGCGGCTCACGCTCCTCCGCGCCGGCTGAGACCCCGGTCGCGGGCCCCCGGTGCACCGGGGAACCCGGGGACGCGTCGGGGGACATTCCGAGGATTCCCCCCGCGAGTCGACGGGACAATGGCGCAGGATGGATGGATGTTCCGCCGGCACCCCCTCCTCAGCGTGGTGACGTTCGTCTACCTGGGGTTCGTCGGCTGGGTGACCCTGTCACCCCAGCTGCCCTTGGGCGACGGCACGGACGGCTTCGTCTGGAACGTCCTCGCCGTGCTCGACGGCATCCCCGGCGCCCGCTGGATCAACTATGCGGACGTCGAGTTCGCCCTGAACATCGGGATGTTCTTCCCCGTCGGCATGTTCTTCGTGCTGCTGCTCGGGCGGGGCAAGTGGTGGCTTGCGATGCTCCT
>DATCMN010000449.1:0-3071 GCA_036563405.1 Naasia sp.
TTCCGGACGGTTCGCCCGCGCCCGGCAACGTGGCGATGATCCGTGCGGTCCAGGACCGCGTCGACCTACGACAGGCGGGGGCCGCCGCGGTTTAGGCTCGACTCGCGCCGGGGCTCACCCGATGAGCGGGAAGGAGGGGCGGTGCTCGACTCGACCGACCACGCGATCGTCCGGCTCCTCGCGGCGGACGGCCGCCGCCCCTACACCTCCATCGCTGCGCAGCTCGAGGTCTCCGAGGCCACCGTGCGAAGCCGGGTCGGCAAGCTGCAGGACTCCGGGGTGCTCCGGATCGTCGCGCTCTGCAGCCCGCTCACCCTCGGCCACCAGTCCGTCCGTTTCCTCGTCTCGGTGCGCGACTACAGCGTTCGCACCGTGGCGGCGGCCCTGGCCGAGATCCGGATGATCAACCACATCGCGCTGATCACCGGCGGTCGCGACATCTACCTCGAGGCGACCTGCCGAGACCTCGACCAGCTCGTGGATCTGGTGGATGAGATCCGGCACGTCGCCGGGGTCGACGTGATCGACCAGTTCATCCTCACCCAGCTGTACAAGGATTACTCGTCGGTCGCCGAGCGCGGCCGGCTCGGGACCTCGGTCCTCTCGCCGACCCGGCAGAGTTGACGCCCTTGCGGGTCAATCTCGGCGAGCCGCAGGCGTCACCTGGGTGTGCCGCTGCGGGACATACCGGGTGACCGGCTCACGGAACCCCGCCCAGAGGTAGGTGTCCTTCAGCACTTCGAGCACCGCCGAGGTTTCGACGCTGTACACGCCCCGGATCCGGCGGAGTCGTTCGTGCACGAACTCGGACAAGTGTGCGTTGTCGCGGCAGCGGACGTCGACGCTGAGGTCGTAGGCGCCGAGGGCGCTGGCGACGAAAGTCACCTCGGGCTGCGCAGCCAGCTGCTCCGCCACAGTGTCGAGAGGAACGCCGCGAACGCGAAGCGACAGATGCGCCTCCACCTCCCCGATTTTCGAGGCGTCGGACATGCCGATGACCCGCACGATGCCGAGGTCGACCAGCCTGTTGTACCGCTGGCGCACGCTCGCCTCGCTGAGTCCGACGTAACGTCCGATCTCGCCGAAGGAGCGCCGGCCGTCGATCCGCAACTGGTCGATCAATTTGCGGTCGATGTCATCGACGGGCTGGTGGTCCATCCAGCCATTCTGCCGGTGCCGTCGTGCCGTCGTGCCGTCGTGCCGAAGCGCTGAGGTGCCGTTGTGCCGTCGTGCCGACGGCTGAGGCGCCGCTGTGCTGACGTGCTGGCAGAGTCGTCGGGGTCGGTCGGCGGGGCGACTGCCGTCCGCTCGGTGGGCGGCCGAGAAGGGGAGACTTGCCGCGCTAGGCGCGTGCACCTCATCCCAAGGTGGGGGAGCTTGTGCTCAATCGTTTGAGCGGCTACGTTCGGCACCACGCCCGCGGGCGCTTAATCGATCGAGCAGAAAGACGAGGACAGGTCGGTGCTGACCAGGGATACGCAGAGGGTGACGCTGCGAGACATCGCGAATGTCGTCGGGCTCTCGGTCAGCGCGGTCTCGATGGCGCTTCAGGACCACCCGCGGATCGGCGAAGAGGCCAAGTCGCGCGTTCGCGCGGCAGCAGACGACCTGGGCTACGTCGCCAACTCTGCCGGCCGGGCCCTGCGCGCCCGGAAGGCGGGGGCGCTGGCACTGGTCGTGCCCAACACCAGCCGGCACGTGTTCGGGCACTCGTACTTCATGCACGTGCTCACCGGCGTGACGGACGTCGCCAACGAGAACGACTGCCAGGTCATCATCTCGACGAACCCTGACGACAACCACGATCGTGTCGCCTACGAGCGGGTCATGCGCTCCGGCTCCGTCGACGGCGCGATCGTCACCAGCGCCTCGGTGCACGACGACAACATCGAAAGGCTCGTCCGCAGCGGCCTCCGCGTCGTCCTGCTCGGGCGGTTCCCCTACCTTCCCGATGCGATCAGCGTCGGCGTCGACGACCGGGCGGCATCGAAGCTCGCCACAGAGCATCTCATCGACTCTCACGGCCGGCGGTCGCTGATCCACGTCAGCGGCCCCCTCGACCACCAGACCGCCATCGACCGCCGCGACGGGTTCGTCGAGACCTGTGCAGAGCGAGGCGTCAGAGGAATCGTGATCGAGGGTGATTTCAGTGAGGAATCCGGGCGTGTGGTCGGGAGCGGACTCCTCGACCGCCGGGCGGAGTTCGACGGCCTCGTCGTCGCGAACGACGAGATGGCCTTCGGCGTCATGTCGACGCTGCTCGCGGGCGGGATCGACGTGCCGCGAGAGATTTCGATCGTCGGGTTCGATGACTTCGGGCTCAGCCGGGTCACCACCCCCTCGATCACCACAGTGCACGTGCCTGCGGAGCGCATGGCACGGCTAGCGGCTCAACGCCTGCTCGACATCGTCGGCGGCACCGTGATCCCGAAGCAGGAGGCGCATGCCGTCCTGCCGGTGGAGCTGGTGACACGCGAATCGTGCGGCTGCGGGGCGCATCCCTGAGAGGGCCGTCTCTCGCATTCCCAACTGATCTCACGAAAAGCCCGAAGGAGAGCACGATGAGACGAACAGCACGATTCATGGCGGCAGGAACGGTGGCGCTTCTCGGCCTGTCCGGCTGCGCAGCCGGTGGCGGAGGCGGTGGCACGACCGGCGACGGAGCGGTCGAGCTCACGCTCTGGACAGGGTTCACCGGCGGTGACCGGGCAGCCTACGAAGGGCTGATCGAGGAGTTCAACGCCACCCACGACGACATCCAGGTCACCATGGAGGTGCAGCCGTGGGACACGATCGCGCAGAAGCTCCCATCGGCGTGGGCGACCGGGCAGGGGCCCGACCTGGCCACCCCCAACTTCGACCCGAACGTGTTGAGCGACTACCTGGCGACCAGCTCGCTGCTGGAGCTCGACGCGGTGGGCAGCGGCGAGACCGAGATCAACGCCGATGATCTCGCGCCCGCCGCCATCGAGGCCTTCACAGTCGACGGGGCCCTCTTCGCCGTTCCCGCGAACATCGCGACGCTGCAGCTCTACTACAACAAGGAGCTGTTCTCCGCCGCCGGCATCGAC
>DATCMN010000452.1:0-10929 GCA_036563405.1 Naasia sp.
CGCGGGAGCCGCAGGAGCCGGCATCGAGGAGGCGGCGCAGCGCGCCCTGGCCACCATCGTCCGGCTGATGCCGGGCAGGCTCGCCCATCGGGTGAGCGGATTCGATGCGGCCACCGCGGGCGGGTCCTCGCCCAGTCTCCGGGACGCTGCCGACCCCGCCGTACTGATGCGGGTGGGCGACGCCATCCGCAGCAGCGAAGAGCTGCGATTCGACTACCGGTCGGCCGATGAGGACGCAGCCGCAGGGGATGCGGATGTGCGACCGGTCCGCCGAGTGCAGCCGCACCACCTCGTCCTCCTGGGCGGGCGCTGGTACCTTCTCGCCTTCGTCGAGGACGTCGACGACTGGCGGGTGTACCGGGTCGACCGCATCGAGCCGCGGTCGCACAACGGGCGCAGGTTCGCCTCTCGAGCGCTGCCGGGCGGAGATCCGGTGCGCTACCTGTCGGCGCGGTTCAGAGGATCGGACGCCGAGGACCGATGGCCGGTCCACGGCGAAGCCGTGCTCCAGCTGCCGGCGGCGGCCGCCGCCCCCTATGTCGGCGACGGCGTGGTCGAGGCGTTGGACGGGGAGGCGTGCCGGGTGCGGATGGGGTCGTGGTCGTGGCCGGGACTCGCCGCCTCGTTCGCTCGTTTCGATGCGGAGCTGCGCGAGGTGCAGCCTCGGGAACTGCGCGAGGCGTTCCGGGTGCTAGCCGGGAGGGCGGCGCGGGCGGTGGATGGCGCCGCTCGATGACGCAGAGCCCCTGCCATGAACGCGGAAAGGCCCGCCGAAGCGGGCCTTTCCACGTTCGTAGCGGGGGCGGGACTTGAACCCGCGACACCACGATTATGAGCCGTGTGCTCTAACCACCTGAGCTACCCCGCCGCGGCTCCGCCAGCGCGAAGCCGGAGGAGTTCGAGCCCCGAAAGGGGATTGAACCCTTGACCTTCTCCTTACCATGGAGATGCTCTACCACTGAGCTATCGGGGCGCTTCGAGGGCGAGGACCAGGGCCGACCCCCTCGGGCACCACAAGACAATAGCATCCCGCACGGGGGCGCATTCGACCCCTCAGCACCCCCTGATTAGGGTTGGGCGGGTGACCATGAGCCTGCCGCCCGAGTCCGAGAACATCGACCCGGGAGCACCCCCCGCCGACGAGGTGGACCTCGACCCGACAGCCACCCGGCCCGCCGACGAATGGTGGCGCTCCGCCGTCATCTACCAGATCTACCCGCGGTCCTTCGCCGACGCTGACGGCAACGGGATCGGCGACCTGGCCGGCATCACCGACCGCCTCGGCGCCCTCGCCGAGCTGGGGGTCGACGCGGTGTGGCTCTCCCCCTTCTACGTCTCCCCGCAGCGCGACGCCGGCTACGACGTGGCCGACTACCGCAACGTCGACCCGGTGTTCGGCGGCCTCGACGACTTCGACCGGATGGCGGCGCGTGCCCGCGACCTCGGGCTGAAGGTCATCGTCGACCTGGTGCCCAACCACACCTCGTCCGAGCACGTCTGGTTCCGGGCCGCCCTCGCGGCCGAGGAGGGCAGCCCCGAGCGCGCCCGCTACATCTTCCGGGACGGCAGAGGACCGGACGGGAACGAGCCGCCCAACAACTGGGAGTCGGTGTTCGGCGGCCAGGCGTGGACGCGCGTTCCCCGGGCGGACGGCACGCCGGGCCAGTGGTACCTGCACCTGTTCGACTCCAGCCAGCCCGACCTCGACTGGACCAACCGGGAAGTGCACGAGGAGTTCCTCAGCGTGCTGCGCTTCTGGCTGGACCGCGGGGTGGACGGCTTCCGCGTCGACGTCGCCCACGGTCTTGCCAAGGAGGAGGGCCTGCCGGACTGGACGAAGCCGGCGGCGGCCGGGTCGATGGGAGGCGGGGCGGGCTTCCCACTGGAGCCGGAGATCGAAGCGCACGCCGACGCCGACCACGTGACCCCGCCCTACTGGGGCCAGGAGGGCGTCCACGAGATCTTCCGGGAGTGGCGGGCGGTTCTCGACGAGTACGAGGGCGACCGCATCCTCGTCGCCGAGGCATGGGTGGAGCCCCTCACCAGACTGGCGGACTGGGTCCGCCCCGACGAGATGCACCAGGCGTTCAACTTCAGCTACCTGATGACCCCCTGGAACGCGCCCGCCCTCCGGACGGTGATCGACGAATCCCTCGACGCGTTCGCCGGTGTCGGCGCGCCCAGCACCTGGGTGCTGTCCAACCACGACGTGGTCCGGCACGCCAGCCGTCTCGCCCTCACCGCCGAGAACCCGCAGGGCGCCGGCCTCGGGCCGGACAGCCCCGGCCAGCCGCAGCCCGAGCTCGGCCTGCAGCGGGCGCGCGCCGCGACTCTGCTCATGCTCTCCCTGCCGGGCAGCGCCTACGTCTATCAGGGCGAGGAGCTCGGACTGCCCGAGGTCATCGACATTCCGGAGGACGCGCGCCAGGATCCGACCTGGTTCCGCACCGACCGGGAGAAGTACGGTCGCGACGGCTGCCGCGTTCCGATCCCGTGGGAGGCGGACGCCCCCGCGTACGGCTTCAACAGGACCGGGGAGAGCTGGCTGCCCCAGCCCGAGCAGTGGGCGCGCCTCGCGCGGGACACCCAGCTCGGCGTGGCGGGATCGACGCTGGAGCTGTACCGCCGCGCCCTCGAACTGCGCCGCTCGAACGGACTGGGCACGGGAAGCGTGGAGTGGCTGGACTCCTACGGCGTGGACGTGGTCGCGTACCGGAACGGCGATGTGACGGTGATCTCGAACATCGGCGCGACCCCTGTGGAGCTGCCGGTGGGCGAGGTGCTGGTCTCCAGTGAGCCGGTCGGTGAAGCGGCACTGCCGGCCGACACGACGGTCTGGCTCCGCCTTGCCGACGAGTGAGGTGCAGCGCTGCGCTCACATCCGGGGTCGAGGTGCGAGCACAGCACTGATTCCGGTGATGGCGGGGCGAGCGCAGCGAGCCTCGATGGCGTAGCCCCTCGAGCACCGTCTTCCCTGATCAGCTGTGGATAACGCGCTCGCGGTGTCGGTGGTCCGCGGTACCTTCGACGTACTTGATCAGGGGGTGCCATGTACGAGTTCCCGTCCACTCCGGCGGCCCGATGGCGGTCCCGTATGGACGTCTCCCTCCGCGAACTGGAGATCGTCGAAGAGGAGTCCCGCTTCTACCAGGCCCAGCGCTACGCGCGAGCGGCGGAGGCCTGGCAGGTATTCGCCGACCAGTACGGCCCCGACATTTCCGCTGACCGCAGCAGCATGCAGCAGCGCTCGTTCCGCGCCGAGCTCGCCGTGGTGCTGTCGATCCCCGAGGTGACCGCCGAGAACCTGCTGGGTCGGGCACGGATCCTCACCGCGTCCATCCCGACCACGTTCGGCGCTTTCGAGGCGGGCCGCATCTCCGAGCGGCACGCGACGATCCTGGCCGACGCTGTCGCACCCCTCGGGCCGGACGACACTGCGGAACTGGAGCGCCGGGCCCTCCCCTACGCCGAGAAGCTCACCGCGACGAAGTTCGCCCGCAAGCTCGAGCACCTGCGCGAGATGATCCGTCCCTCGGAGGCGACGGAACGGCACCGGGAAGCGGTCAAACAACGCGAGCTGTACCTCCAGCCGGCGCCGAACGGCATCGCGTGGGTGCACGCGCTCATGCGGTCGATCCATGCCGCGGCGATCGACGACTACGCCGACAAACTGGCGAAGGCGAGCGAGGGCGACGACGACGACCGCACGCACACCCAGCGGCGCCTCGACGCATTCGTCGACCTGGTTCTCGACAAGGGCGTCATCCTCCCGCCCGTCGAGGGCGAGGAGGGCCTGCGGCAGCGACAGCCCAGCGGGTTCGTGCCCAGCGTTCACGCCACGGTCCCGGCCCTGACCATCGCCGGGAAGAGCGACGAACCGGGCATGCTCGACGGCATCGGGCCCATCGATCCCGAGACCGCGCGCGAGTTGGTTGGCTGCGCGCCCGGCTTGTACCGGATCCTCATTCACCCGGACACCGGAGTCGCCGTCCAGTTCGGGCGGACCCGCTATCAGGTGCCCCCGGAGTTGCGCCGGTATCTGCAGGTGCGCGATGGGACGTGCAGGTTCCCCGGCTGTAGCAAGCGGGCTGCCCGGTGCGAGCTCGACCACACCAAGGACTGGCAGCACTTGGGACCATCCGACGCCGCGAATCTCGGTCATCTGTGCAAGAAGCACCACGCCTTGAAGCACGCATCCGGGTGGAGCGTGACGCAGGAACCGCGGTCCGCGGTGTACACGTGGACGTCACCGACCGGGCGGGTGCGGACGACCGATCCCGAAATGGCGCCGCCTGGGGCGGACCCGCCGCCGAACGCCACGGGTGTCTGGGCGCCGGAAGGTGACGCGGTACCGCCCTTCTAGCGTGAGTCCACGCAGCTGGCGATTTCGAGGCTCGCTTCGCTCGCGCCTCAATCACCGGCGGCGGCGCTCCGCTCGCACCGCACTCACCGGTTGGGCGGCACTCCCACCTCAAGCACCGGACACGTGGTCAGCCGGCGTGGGTCTGGAGCCAGGCGACCGGGTCCACGTTCTGGGTGCCGCCCTCCCTGATCTCGAAGTGCAGGTGCGGGCCGAAGGCGAACCCTGTGTCGCCGGTCGTGCCGACCAGCTGCCCCACATGCACCTGCTCGCCCACCGCGACCGCCACCGACCCGAACTCCATGTGGCAGTACACGCTGGAGACCAGTCGGCCGTCGACCTGGTGGTCGATGATCACGTGCACGCCCAGCCCGTTGTCGGATTCCTCGACGTAACGGACTGTGCCCGCCGTGATGGCCTGGATGGGCGCGCCCCGTCCGGGCAGGAAGTCCACGCCGCGGTGCATGGTCACCCCGCACGTGTCGCACAGGACACGGGGACCGAACTGGTCCGTCATCGGCACGCCCACCGCGATCGGCCACTGGATAGCCCAGCTCGGGTCGTTGAAGAACTGCGCGGCCCGCCCCGCGGTGATCGCCTTCAGCTTCTCCCGCAAGGACGTGACCGTGTACTCGTCGCGCTCGATGGCGACGTCGGCGCCCCCGCTGATCAGGCCGAGCTGCTGGGGCTCCACCCGCTCCATGGAGCGGAAGTGCGGTGCACTGGCCGAAGCGATGTCCGCGGGCGTGAGCAGGGAGACCGCCGGGATCGTCGTCACCATCGTGATGGCGAACACCGCGGCGATCGTGAAGAAGCTGAGCAGGGCGCGAGCGGGTGAGCGGCGCGGACGCGGCTTCAGCCGGGTGGGGGCCGCTGGTGGCGCAGGCACGAAAACGGGCCGGGCTCCAATGGGTGGAATCGCCCTCGGGGCGCTCAGGCGGGCCGGCGCGAGCAGATCGACGGGAGCCGTCCGTGCCGCAGGGGCCACCGGCCCAGCGGCAAGCAGCGGGATGGCGACAGGTTCTGTGACAGGGGCCGGCTCCGGCGCGATGACGGCCTTCGCGCGGGCCTGATCGACGAGGGGCGCGCGGCGGCTGGGGGAAGGGGAGGTCTGGTCCATGGTCGCCTGGCGTCGTCAGACTAGGACCGGGCCCCCAATTCGGGGCTCAAGGCTCCCGCGAGTCGTCAGCCGGCGTGCTGCTGGAGCCACGCGTAGGCGTCGACCGCTGTCGTGCCGCCCAAGCGGAGCTCGAAGTGCAGGTGCGGACCGGTGGAGGCGCCGGTGTTGCCGACCAGTCCGACCAGGTCGCCGACGGTGACCGTCTGGCCCTCCGAGAGCGGAACCGACCCGAACTGCAGGTGGGCGTACGTGCTGGTCACGAGGTCACCGTCAACCAGGTGCTCGATCACGACGTGCACGCCGAGACCCGAATCCGACTCGACGACGGTGCGCACCACGCCGTCGGCGATCGCCTGGACGGGGGCGCCGCTGCCGGGCACGAAGTCGGTGCCCTGATGCTGTGTCGAGCAGCCCGCACAGGGCGACACCCGGTAGCCGAAACCGTCCGACACGGGCACCGTGACGGCGAACGGCCACTGCACGAACGACTCACGATTGTTGACAAAGCTGTCGAGATGTCCGAACCGAGCGGCCAGCGCGTTCTCGGCCGCGGTGCGCACCGAGTACCCGTCACGGACGACGGCGGTTTCCGCTGCGGCTTCGATGGGCCCGAGATTCTGCTCGCCACCCGCGGCGAAGGTCGCGAGCCGGGTGTTGACGATGTCCTCGTGCGTGAGGAGCGCGTTCGCGGGAACACTGGTGACGAGTGCCATCGCCGCAACCGCGAGCATCGTCATCGCGGAGAACAGCGGACGGGCGAATCTGCCGAAGCGGGAGCGGCGTGCCGGGGCCTCAGGACGGCCTGTCGACGGCGTATAGCTCGACCGGCGAACCCCCGCGCGCCGCATCGCGGCACGCGACGCGGACTCGCTCTGACGGAGCGAGCGGCGAGTGACGGCCAGATCGGTCCCCGGTTCCGAACCCTGTCGCGAGGTCGCTGGACGGGGAGCGGACGAGGAGCTGGAGCGCACGAATAAGTCTCTGGAGGTTCGGGGCGAAGCACCTTGATGGGCCTTCGCCGACGAGCACGGAGTCGGCCCCCGGCGAACCGAGGACCTGACAACGGTAAACAAAGATCGCTTGAAATGCGAGCGATCGGCGAGATCGGGTCGTTTCATCCGAAACCGAGCGCGCCCTGCCAGAAAGCGTCGCCACCCGGAGAAGGGGCTCAGCGACGGTGCTGCGCCACGAATCCGACGAGCTGCTGAGCCAGTTCCGGCGCAGCCGCGACGAGCAGCTCGCGGCTGCCGGGGCCGCCGTCCGAGCCGAGCACCGCGGCGCCCGCCTCCTGCGCGATGAGGGCGCCGGCCGCCTGATCCCAGGGGTACAGTCCCCACTCGTAATACGCGTCCAACCGCCCCGAGGCGACATTGCAGAGGTCGAGTGAGGCCGCCCCGATGCGGCGCAGGTCGCGCACCTTGCCGAGCAGCTGCGCCGCGACCTCGATCTGCTCCTGCCGGGATTCGAGGCTGTAGGCGAAGCCGGTGCCGACGAGTGCCCGGTCCAGCGCGACGCCCTCGGTGACCCGCAGCTCCTTCTCGCCGAGCCGGGCGCCCTGGCCGGCTGCCGCGGTGAACACCTCGGCGGTCGTCGGGTTCACGACGGCGCCCGCGAGCGCCCGCCAGGTTCGCGGGTCCGGATCCCCTTCGACGACGGCGATGCTGACAGCCCAGGCGGGGAGCCCGTAGAGGAAATTGACGGTGCCGTCGATCGGATCGACCACCCAGGTGAGCCCGCTCGTCCCGCCGGTGGCCTCCGACTCCTCGCCGAGGAACCCGTCGTCCGGCCGGGCTTCCGCGAGCAGGCCCCGAATGAGGTCCTCGGTTTCGCGGTCGGCTGCTGTGACGATGTCGAGCGCGCTGCTCTTGGTGGCCGCGACGGTCACGCCCTCCTGGCGCCGCCGCAGGGCGAGCGCGCCCGCCGCGAGTGCGGTGTCGCGTGCAATGAGGAGGAGCTCGTCGAGGCCGTGCGGGGCGAGGGTCATGGTCCCATCCAAGCGGACTCGCGCCCGCCCGCCTCCTCCGAGTACCCGGGCGGCTTGTCCGGCTGCGATTTCGCGGCGGCGAACTGCACTTGTATCCTTGCTGGGCGCCTCCGGTCAGATCGAATGATGTGGTCGGAGCAGCTTCGGCGAGTTACCCAAGCGGCCAAAGGGATCTGACTGTAAATCAGCCGGCGTAGCCTTCGGGGGTTCGAATCCCTCACTCGCCACCAACGTGGAAGAGCCGCCCCCGGGCGGCTCTTCCGCGTTCTGGGCGCCTGAGGACGAGGCTCTCCTCGCCGGGGTGGGCCCACGCCGCACTGGGCCCACGGCCGCCGGTTCCGGCGCGTCGCGCAGCGACGTGACGGCCGAGCCCCGGGAATTGCGGCGGGGATCGAATCCCTCACTCGCCGGAACCACCTACACCGGCACGACCTCCGGCGGCACTTCTTCGTCCTGGTCGCCGCCTTTCCGCGCTTTCCGTGCACGTGCGGCGTCGATGCGGGTCATGACGGGCGTCGCGGTGATCCCGTGGACGAGGATCGAGCCGAGGACGACCAGCACGGTGACAGCCCACAGCCGGTCGGGGTCGGGGAAGTCGCCTTCCTGCAGCGCGTAGGCGATGTAGAAGAGGGAGCCGACCCCGCGGACGCCGAAGAAGGCGATCACGCCTCTCTCCCTCCGGCCGGTGCGCCCGGGGGTGAGCGAGAGCCAGCCGATGACCGGCCGCACCACGATCAGCACCAGCACGGCGAGGACGATCTCCTCCCACCCGATGTCGGCGAGGATGCCGCGGGTGAGCGCGCCGCCGAGGAGCACGAGCACCGCGACGGTGAGCAGCCGCTCGATCTGCTCGACGAACTTGTGCAGCACGCCGTGGTACTGGTGGGTGCGCTCCATCGACCTGACGACGCACGCGCAGACGAACACGGCGACGAAGCCGTAGCCTTCCGCGAGCTCGGCCGCCCCGTAGGCGAGGAACGTGGCGGCGAGCGCCACGAATCCTTCCGCCTTCTTCGCCAGCTGGAGCCGGTCGGCGACGGAGGAGAAGAACAGGCGTCCGAACAGCCACCCGACGGCGATGCCCACGCCCACGCCGACCGCGAGTCGCCAGCCCACGTCGATGAGCAGCCACTCCCCGAGCCACTCCCCTGGCGCGGCCCCGACCAGGCTGATGGCGATCGCGGCGTAGGTGAACGGGAAGGCGAGGCCGTCGTTGAGCCCCGCCTCGGAGGTGAGCGCGAACCGCGCCTCGTCGTCGAGCGCGCCGTCCTCGGTGACCGGCTCGCTGACCTGCACCTCGGTCGCCAGCACCGGGTCCGTGGGGGCGAGGGCGGCGGCGAGGAGGACTGCGCTCGCTACGCCGAGCCCGAGCAGGGCCCCGCCGAGGAAGGCCACCACGATGATCGACAGCGGCATCGCGATGCCGAGGAGGCGCCAGGTCGTCGACCAGTTGCGCCAGCTGATCGCCCTGTTGAGGGCGAGGCCCGCGCCCATGAGCGAGATGATCACGCAGATCTCGGTCAGGTGCAGCGCCACCTCCGGATGCTCGCTCGGGAGCGGGCTCGGCAGGTCGGGGATCAGCCAGAAGCCCACAGCTCCCGCCGCGACGAAGACCATCGGCATCGACACGGGGAGCCGACCCAAGGCGCGGGGAAGCAGGGCGGCGGCCAGCGTCGCGACGCCGATGGCCGCGAAGATCGTCGCCTGACCGTCGAACTCGAGCACTCCCACACCGTAGGTGCGGGAAGGGTGCTCAGGCTGTGAGGTCGGCCCTCACAGCATCAGGTAGCCGCACCCGCTGCACCACCACGCCACCTTGGTGGCCTCCATCTTCGTCCGGCATCCCGGGCAGTCCGGGACCTCGACGTCGGACGCGACCTGCTGCTGCTCCTGCATGGCGGACCTGCCTCCCCGGGCGACGCTGCCCGATCGATGGTGCCCATGATGCGCCTGCCCACGCCGGCCGGCAATGCCCCCGAGCATCTTCCCGCTCCGCCCCCGAGTCCCTCCCTCGTTAACATGGGGGACATGGCAGATTCCTCGTTCGACGTCGTCAGCAAGGTCGACCGGCAGGAGGCGGACAACGCCCTGCAGCAGGCGCGCAAGGAGGTCGAGCAGCGCTACGACTTCAAGGGCACCGACGCGTCCATCGCGTGGAGCGGGGAGAGCATCCTCATCAAGGCGAACAGCGAGGACCGGGCGAAGGCCGTCCTCGACGTGTTCCAGTCGAAGCTCATCAAGCGGGGCATCTCGCTGAAGAGCCTGGACGCGGGCGAGCCGCAGGCGAGCGGCAAGGAGTACCGCATCGGCGCGACCCTCAAGGAGGGCATCGACCAGGAGCACGCGAAGAAGATCGGCAAGCTGATCCGTGATGAGGGGCCGAAGACGGTCAAGAGCCAGATCCAGGGCGACGAATTGCGAGTGACCTCGAAGAGCCGCGACGACCTGCAGGAGACCATCGCCCTGCTGAAGCGCGCCGACCTCGAGGTGGACCTGCAGTTCGTCAACTTCCGCTGACGCCGCCCCCACCGCCCTCGGTCGGGGGAATCGGCCCCTGGCCAGGGGCTCAGTAGACTCCCGTCATGGATACCGCCAGTGCAACGCTGGCGATCGCGATCTTCCTGATCACCGTCGACCTGCTCATCCGCATCGGCGCCCTGATCATCATCCCGCGGGGCCGTAAGCCCGCCTCGGCGACGGCCTGGCTGCTGCTCGTCATGTTCCTGCCGTACATCGGCCTCCTCCTCTACCTGCTGATCGGCAGCCCTCGCCTGCCCAAGAAGCGCAGGCAGCGTCAGCAGCAGATCGACAGGTTCATCCGGGAGACCACGGAGGGCATGGATCTCGTCAACCGGACGGACTCATGGCCGCCGTGGCTCGAGTCGGTGGTGGAGCTCAACCGGAAGCTGGGGGCGATCCCGCTCGTCGGCGGCAACCGTGCCACCCTGCACGCCAACTACGTCGACTCGATCCGGTCGATGGCGGACGAGGTGGACCGTGCCACGACGTACGTGCATGCCCAGTTCTACATCGTGTCCTTCGACGACACCACGGCGCCGTTCTTCGCGGCCCTCGAGCGTGCGGCGAGCCGGGGCGTCAGCGTGCGCGTGCTCCTCGACCACGTCGCCTCCCTGCAGTACCCGCACTACCGGCGCACCATCCGCCGCCTCACGAGCGCCGGCGTGAAGTGGCAGCTGATGCTGCCCATCCAGCTCTTCCGGTTCCGCTACCAGCGACCCGACCTGCGCAACCACCGCAAGCTGCTCGTCGTCGACGGCCGGGCGGCCTACTTGGGCTCCCAAAACATGATCGACAGCAGCTACAACCGCTGGGTCAACAAGCGCCGCCGCCTGCGCTGGCAGGACATCATGGTGCGCCTGCACGGCCCCATAGTGGGCGGCGTCGACGCGGTCTTCATCGCCGACTGGTTCCAGGAGACCGGCGAGCTGCTGATCCGCGAGACCG
>DATCMN010000472.1:0-4260 GCA_036563405.1 Naasia sp.
GACTGGCACGCCGAATGGCAGCCCCTCCGGGAGCTGATGCGCCTCGCCGGGGAGAGCGCCGACCTCGGGGGCGACGCCGTCGGCTCGCTCACCGTCGACGCCGGGCGCGCCCGCGGCAACCTCGAGCTCACGCGCGGCGCCGTGCACGCCGAGCGGGCGCAGTGGGCGCTCGTGCCGTTCGTCGGCAAGGCCCGCGCCGGCGAGCTCGTCCGCGACGCCCTCGCCGCTCCCGACTTCGTCGAAGCCCTCGCCGCGGCGGCCGGGGCCGAGCCCGCCGGGGGACCGGACGCCGTGGCCCGCATCCGCGCGGTCACGGCCGCGACCGGTCCGGTGGGCCTCTCGGACGAGATGATCGACGCCGTGCTCGCCGACGCGGGAGGCCGCTCATGACAGTACTGCTCCGCGCCGTCGTCGACCCGACGAGCTCCCGGGAGCCCGCCGCGCCGCTCCTGGTGCTCGGCCCCTCGCTCGGCACCGTCGCAGACGCCTGGGGGTCCGTCGCCGGACTCCTCGCCGACCGATTCCGCATCGTGCGGCTCGACCTGCCCGGCCACGGCATCAGTCCCGCAGCCCAGGGGGGCTTCAGCGTTCCGGACCTCGCCGAGGCGGTGCTCGCCGTCGTCGACTCCCTGGGCGGCGGCCGGTTCAGCTACGCCGGCGCCTCGTTCGGCGGCACGATCGGCATCGAGCTCGCCCTCGGCCGCGCCTCGGACCGCCTCGACGGGCTCGCGATCGTCTGCTCCGACGCTAAGATCGGCGAGTCGGACGCGTGGCTCACCCGCGCCGAGCAGGTCCGCCGTCAGGGCACCGCCTCACTCGTCGCCGGCAGCAGTGCACGCTGGTTCGCGCCCGACTTCCTCGAACGGGAGCCGGACGTCGGCGGCCGCGTCCTCACCGAGCTGGTGGGGATCGACGACGAGTCCTACGCCCGCTGCTGCGAAGCCCTCGCCGCGTTCGACCGCCGCGCCGACGTCGGCAGCATCGCGACCCGGACCCTCGTCCTCGCCGGCGACTCCGACGGGGTGGTCACCCCCGCCGCCGCGGAGGCGCTGGGCGCCGCCATCCCGGGCGCCCGTACCGTCGTGCTGCCTGGCACCGGGCACCAGGCTCACCTGGAGCGGCCCGCCGAGGTGGCGGCGCTGCTGGCCGAGCTGCTGCCCGGCGCCCGCTACGAGGCGGGGATGCGCGTCCGCCGTGCCGTTCTCGGCGACTCCTGGGTGGATGCCTCCCTCGCGGGGATCACCCCGGAGACCGAGGACTTCCAGCGCTTCATCACCGAGTACGCGTGGGGGAGCGTCTGGACCCGGCCGGGCCTCGACCGCCGCATCCGCAGCGCCGTGACGATCTCGAGCCTCGTCACCGGGCATCACTGGCACGAGCTGGAGCTGCACCTGCACGCGGCGCAGCGCAACGGACTCAGCCGGGAGGAGATCGCCGAGATCCTCCTGCAGACCGCGATCTACGCCGGGGTCCCGGCCGCGAACAGCGCCTTCGGCGTCGCCAAGCGCGTGTTCTCGGACTCCCCGCGCGACGAATAGGAGAAACATGGACAAGCGTGTGTCGTCCGCGAGCGACGCCGTCGCCGACATCCCCGACGGCGCGTCGATCGCCGTCGGCGGCTTCGGTCTCAACGGGGTGCCGATCGAGCTGATCCGGGCGCTCCTCGCGCAGGAGACCGCGGACCTCGAGATCGTCTCCAACAACCTCGGCGTCGACGGGTGGGGCCTCGGCCTGCTCCTCGCCGCCGGCCGCATCCGTCGGGCGATCGGCTCCTACGTGGGGGAGAACCGGGAGTTTGCGCGCCAGTACCTGGGCGGCGAGATCGAGCTGGAGCTCACCCCACAGGGCACTCTCGCGGAGCGGCTGCGCGCCGGCGGCGTCGGCATCCCCGCCTTCTACACCGCGAGCGGCGTGGGCACCCTCGTCTCCGACGGCGGCCTGCCGTGGCGCTACGCCGCCGACGGCAGCGTCTCGGTGTCGTCGCCGCCGAAGCCGACAGCCTCCTTCGACGTGCTCGGGAAGGACACCGAGTATGTCCTCGAGACGGCGATCCGCACCGACTTCGCCCTCGTCCGGGCGGCGAAGGCGGACTGGCACGGCAACCTGGTCTTCGAGAAGAGCGCCCGCAACTTCAACCCGCTGGTCGCGATGGCCGGACGGGTGACCATCGCCGAGGTGGACGAGGTGGTGGAGCCGGGGCAGCTCGACGCCGACGCGGTGCACCTGCCCGGCATCTACGTGGACCGGGTGGTCGCGCTGACGCCCGAGCAGGCGAACGACCTGCCCATCGAGAAGCGCACAGTCCGCACCCGACAGGAGGGCTGACATGACACTCACCCGCGACCAGATGGCCGCCCGCGCCGCGCTCGAGCTGGAGGACGGCTCCTACGTGAACCTCGGCATCGGCCTGCCGACCCTCATCCCGAACTACCTGCCCGAGGGCAAGACGATCGTCCTGCACAGCGAGAACGGCATCCTCGGCGTCGGACCCTACCCGTGGGAGGGCGAGGAGGACCCCAAGCTGATCAACGCGGGCAAGGAGACGGTGACCGTCCTGCCCGGCGCCTCCTACTTCGATTCGGCCGCATCCTTCGGCATGATCCGCGGTGGTCGGATCCAGGTCGCCGTCCTCGGCGCCATGCAGGTGTCCCAGCACGGCGACATCGCCAACTGGGCGATCCCCGGCAAGCTGATCAAGGGCATGGGCGGGGCCATGGACCTGGTCGCCGGCGCCCAGCGGGTGATCGTCGTCATGGAGCACGTGACCAAGACGGGCGAGCACAAGATCCTGACCGAGTGCGAGCTGCCGCTGACCGGCAAGCGCTGCGTCGACCGGATCATCACCGATCGGTGCGTGTTCGACGTCACCGAAGAGGGCCTCGTGCTGATCGAGCTCGCCGACGGCGAGACCGAGGAGAGCATCCGGCAGCTGACCGGCGCCGAGTTCACCGTCGCCGACTCCGTCTCGGCGGTGGCATCGTGACCGAGCTGCGGGAAGCCGTCATCTGCTCGCCGCTGCGCACCCCCGTCGGGCGGTTCGGCGGCGCCCTCGCCTCGTTGAGCGCGCTGGATCTCGCCACCCGGATCCTCACCGCGCTGCTCGAGCGCACGGGCCTGCCCGGCGACGCCGTCGACGACGTGATTCTGGGCCAGTGCTACCCGACGATGGAGGCACCGCCGATCGGCCGGGTCGCCGCCCTCGACGCCGGGCTCCCCGTGACCGCCACCGGCTACCAGCTCGACCGGCGGTGCGGCTCAGGCCTGCAGGCCGTCGTCAACGCGGCCATGCAGGTGCAGACGGGCGTATCCGACCTGATCCTCGCGGCGGGCGTCGAGTCGATGAGCAACGCTCCGTTCTACACCGAGCAGGGCCGCCGCGGGCTCCCGCCCGGCGACTTCGTGTTCCACGACGCCCTGTCCCGGGGCCGGGAGCGGATGGGCGGCAACCGGTTCCCGATGCCGGACGGCAACATCGGCTCCGCTGAGATCCTCCGCCGCGAGTACGGGATCAGCCGGCAGCGGCAGGACGACTACGCGCTCCGCTCCCACCAGAAGGCGATCGCCGCGCAGGAGGCGGGCGCCTACGAGCGCGAACTCGTGCCCGTCGAGGTGGCCGGTCGCAAGGGCGCGATCACCGTCGTCGACCGCGACGAGCACCCCCGCGCCGACACCTCCCTCGAGGTGCTCGGAGGTCTCCGGCCCGCCCTGCTCAAGAAGGACCCCGACGCGACGGTCACCGCCGGCAACGCGAGCGGCCAGAACGACGCCGCCGCGGCCTGCATCGTCACGACCGAGGAGAAGGCCGCGGAGCTCGGCCTCACGCCGCTGCTGCGGCTCGCCTCCTGGGCTGTCGCGGGTGTGGAGCCGGAGCGCTTCGGGGTCGGTCCCGTCCCCGCGGCCAACAAGGCGCTGTCCCGGGTGGGGCTCGGCATCTCCGACCTCGATGTGATCGAGCTCAACGAGGCGTTCGCGGTGCAGATGCTCGCCTGCCTCGGCGAGTGGGGCGTGGCCGATGACGACGAGCGCGTCAACCCACGCGGCGGCGGCATCTCGATCGGGCACCCCCTTGCGGCGACCGGCGTGCGGATGCTCGCCACCCTCGCCTCGGAGGTGCAGGACCTCGACGCGCACTGGGCTCTCGAGACCATGTGCATCGGCGGCGGTCAGGGACTCGCCGCCGTGTTCGAGCGCGTCTAGGGCGTCAGGCGCGGGTGCGGGCGGGACTGTCGCGCCGGTCGTCGCCGAGCGCGCGCGCGATGG
>DATCMN010000473.1:0-7685 GCA_036563405.1 Naasia sp.
AGCTCGCCGCGACCGCGAGCGGGTGCTACATCACGACCCGCAGCGGACGTCGGATCCTCGACGCCACCGGCGGCATCGGGGTGCTCAACCACGGTCACAACCACCCGGAGATCCTCAAGGCGCGCATCGCCTTCCAGCAGGCGAACCGGATGGAGGTGCACAAGGCGTATCACTCCCCGTATCTGGCGGCCCTGAGCGCCAACGTGGCAGCGGTGCTGCCGGGCGACCTCGACTACTCCTACTTCCCCAACAGCGGGGCCGAGGCCGTCGAGTCCTCGGTGAAGATGGCGTACAAGTACCACAAGGGCAAGCGCTCGGTGATCCTGCACAGCGACATCTCGTTCCACGGCAAGCTCCTCGGGTCGGGCTCGCTCACCGGTTCGTCCGAGGTCGGCTACGCCTTCCCCCAGATCCCCGGCGTGGACAGCTTCAGGTACGGCGACATCGACTCGCTGCGCGCGACAGTCGAGAAGTACACGTCGTCGAAGGCCTGCGACATCTACGCCATCATCCTCGAGCCGATCAACGTGAGCAGCATGTTCAAGTGCTCGCCCGAGTTCCTCCGGGAGGCACGCCGGCTGGCCGACGAGCACGACATCGTGCTGATCTTCGACGAGGTGTACTCGGGCTGGGGGAAGACGGGGAACCTCTTCTACTTCATGCGCACGCCGGGCGTGATCCCGGACATCCTCGTCTACGCGAAGTCCTTCGGCGGCGGCAAGGCCTCCATCTCGGGACTGACGGCCCGCACGCATGTCTTCAAGGGCGCGTACGACAACCTGCAGGACGCGACGCTCCAGAGCACCACGTACTACGGCTTCGGCGAGGAGTCGATCACCGCGATGGAAGCGGTCCGGATCATCGTCGAGCAGGACTTCGGCGGACGGTCGCTGCGGATGGAGGAGTACCTGCTCGCGGGCCTCGAGCGGCTGAAGGCGAAGTATCCGGACCAGATCGCCGAGATCCGCGGGTCGGGATCGCTGTGGGGGCTCCGGCTGAACGTGCCGGCGCTCGGCCGGCTGGGTGAGGCGGTGCAGCAGATCGCGCCCGCGAGCATCCGCACCGACAAGCACTTCATCGACAAGCTCGTCGCCGGGGCGATCGTGGAGTACGTGTACAGGGAGCACGACGTCATGCTCTTCCTGGGGTCCAACCAGGACACCCTCCTCAAGATGTCGCTGTCGCTGATCGCGGAGAAGCAGCAGATGGATGAGTTGCTGGCCGCGCTCGACGCCGCCTTCGCGGAGGGGCTCAACAAGCTCCTCGCCCGATTCCTGGGCAAGAGTCTCGTCGGCAGCAAGAGCAAGGTGTGAGGAAGACGCACGTCAACCGGACGGTGGCTCGGCTCGTCGAGGTCGAGCTCCGTCCGCTGATGGACCTCGCCGACGAGCGGGCCGTCCGCGACGCCGGCCGATACGCCGCGACATCCCTGGAGCTCGGCGGGCCGCACATCCAGGTCGCCCTGAAGCTCGCGGTCCTCGGGCTCGACACCCTGACAGTCCTGCGGCTCGGCAGCCCGTTCTCGAAGGCCCGGCGCGAGCCCGCGACGGCGTGGTGGAACACGCTGCGCGGCTACCCGGGCTTCGCCCAGCTGCGTCAGCTCGTCAGGACGCCCGCGATGCTGCTGTTCTCGGAAAGGATCCACATTGATCGCAGAGCGTGACGAGGCCCGCGAGGCCGCCCTGACGAGGGGCGCCGACGTCGTGATCGTCGGGTCCGGCGCAGGCGGCTCCACGATGTTCAAGGAGCTGACCGCGGCGGGACTCGACGTCCTGCTCCTGGAGGAGGGAGAGGAGCAGATCCCCGGTCCGACCGGCTACGGCGGTCCCATCTCCGAGCTCACCGCGGCCCTCTACCGCGGGGCAGGGGTCACTCCGATCTTCGGACTGCCTCCCATCGCGTTCGCGGAGGGGCGCGCTCTCGGCGGGACCACCGAGATCAACGGCGGGCTGTTCTGGCGCACGCCGGAGTGGATCCTCGACGATTGGCGCTCCCAGGGGATCCCCCTCCAGTCCGACCGCTACGACGATCTGTTCACCGAGCTCGAGACGGGCCTGCGGGTGGGCTACCCAGCGCTCGTGCCGGGCATGGACCGCGACTCCGAGCTCCTGCACGAAGGCGCCGAGCACCTGGGCTGGAACGTGGTGCGCGCCCCTCGGCTCATCCCCGGCTGCATGAGTCGCAACCAGTGCGGCTCCGGCTGCGCGTCCGGCGCCAAGCAGTCGATGTCGGTGTCCTACATCCCGATGGGCAAGCTGGCCGGCGGGCGCGTGGTCACCGAGGCGCGCGCGCTCCGGGTCGAGCACGACGGAGGCGTCGCGCGCACGCTGCTCGTCGAGGACGGAGCGACCGGCGCCCGGCGGTCCGTCCCCTTCCGGCACCTCGTGGTCGCCGGCGGCGCCGTCCAGACGCCGGTGCTGCTGCGACGGAGCCGCATGTCGGCCCGCGCGGGGAAGAGGATCGGCTTTCACCTGAACGCGAAGTTCCTCGCGGTCTTCCCGGAGGACGTCAACGCCCAGAACGGCACGATGTTCAACTGGCAGATCCAGGAGTACATGAAGCAGGGCCGCATCATCATGGGGACCAACTACCGGCCGGAGTACGTGTCGCTGGCGGCCTCGACCTGGACGGACGGCGCCTATCGGGAGTGGGTGGGCGACTACTCGCGCGCCGCCCTCTACACCTCCCAGGTCCGCCCCCAGACCTACGGAACGGTCATGGCCATGGGCGACACCGCGGTGCCGGTGCTCCAGCTGCGCCGGCCCGACCTGCACCTGCTCGAACTGGGCGCGCGCGAGACGCTTCAGGCGCTGTTCGCCGCTGGCGCGACGTCGGTCGCGCTGCCGCACGCGCAGCACGTGGTCGTGACCAGTCCGGAGGAGGGACGCGAGGCCCTCGCCGCGATGAAGACGCGCGACTGGTCGCTGTCCTCGGTGCACGCCATGGCGTCGTGCTCCATGGGCACGGGGGAGGATGCCGTCGTGGACGTTCGCGGACGCCTCTCCGGATTCTCGAACGTGACGGTCGCCGACGCGAGCATCCTGCCGTCCACCATCGGCGAGTCGCCGCAGGGCACGATCATGGCCATCGTCACGGACATCGCCCGGGACCTCGCCGAGCGCCTGGGCGGCCGGGTCGCCGCACCGGTCCTCGCCGCGGCCCGATAGCGGATCCCTGCTGAGGCGTCAGAGCGCGGGGCGCTCGGGCGCCTCAGCCCCGTCGGGGGCGGCGCCCGAGTCGTCCGGGACGACGCCGGCTTCTGCGTCGCCCGGCTCGTAGCCGGGCAGGGCGCGCTCCCGCCGGAACAGGTAGGCGTTGAAGAAGAAGTTCAGCACGAAGGTGATGCCCGCGTAGAAGACCTTCCAGACCAGGGGGTGCAGCGGCACGAGGTCGATCGAGACCTGGATCACCGCGGACACGCTGAAGATGATGAACAGCGCGTACACCACGTACAGCACGTACGTGGTGGGACGCTTCATCACCCGGAAGGAGTACCGGGTGTTCAGCGCGTACGCGAGCGTGGCGGCGGTGAGGGATGCGACGAGGTTCGCGAAGAACGGCATCCAGCCGACGAGCGTGAGGACGAAGAAGAGGGCGAACTCGAGCACGAGGGCCACTGCGGACGTGCCGAAGAAGGTGACCAGCCGCCGCAGATGCTCCCGCCAGCCGATGCCGCCGGCGCTGCGCTCTCCGCTCACTGAGATCCCCCTCCGACGCGCTCCATCGATCTTAGACAGCCGCGGGGCGCGCGGCCCGGATGCCGGGGCCGCAGTACACTCGCCCCGATCGGCGGCGTTCCACCGAGGCGGATGGGGAGACCCGATGAGGAAGAGGCTCGCGGCGGCGCCCCTCGCGGTCCGGCAGTTCGTCCTCTACTGCTGCATCGGCATCGTGGGCGCGAGCCTCGATTTCGCGCTCTTCGCCGTGCTGGACCGCATAGGGTGGAATCCGGTACTCGCGACCGCAGTGTCGGTGAGTCTGGGGATCGTCACCAACTTCGTACTCAACGTGTCGTTGAACTTCCGCACCAGGCACCGCCTGGTGGCGAGGTTCCTGGCGTTCTACGCGGTGGGTGCGTTCGGCATCCTGCTGAGCGTCGTGACGGTGTTCCTGCTCACCTCCCTCGCGGACGCGGATCCCCTGATCGCGAAGTTGATCTCGATCCCGGTGGTGGTTGTGGCGCAGTTCGGACTGAACAAGTACGTCACATTCGCGCGGCTCCCCGAGCCCGTACGACCGTCCCGGGATGTCGTTGGAACGGAAGGGTGAAGATGGTTCAGAAGCCGAATGGGAAGACCGCGGCCGTCATCGGAGGCGGGTACTCCGGCCTCGTAGGGGCGATCCGGCTCGCGGAGGCGGGCTACGCGGTGACCGTCCTCGAGCACGGCCCCACTGTGGGCGGCCTCGCCGGCGACTTCCACATCGAAGGCGCTCCCATGGAGAAGGCCTACCACCACCTCTTCCGCACCGACCGGGACATCATCGCCCTCGCCAAGGAGCTCGGCGTCGGACACAAGCTGGAATGGCACACGGGGAAGACGGCGCTCTTCTACAACGGCGTCGTGCACTCCTTCAACGGGCCGCTCGACCTCATCCGGTTCACCCCTCTCTCGTTCGGGAACCGCGTGCGCACCGGCCTGGTCGCGCTCTACCTGCAGCTCAACAAGAAGTGGGACCGGTACAGGACGGTCACCGCGTACGAGTGGATGCGCAAGGCGGTGGGGCAGCAGGCGACGGCCGTCATCTGGGAGCCCCTGCTCCGCGGCAAGTTCGACAAGCACTTCGACAAGGTCGCGATGGCGTGGCTGTGGGCGCGCATCCACGTGCGCGGCAACTCGAAGGAGAAGGGCGAGCTCACCGAGAAGCTCGGCTACTTCGCGGGCGGCTTCGAGACGTTCACCAACGCGCTCGTCAAGCGCGCCGAGGAGCTCGGCGTCACCATCCGCACGCGGTCCGGCATCGAGAAGCTCGACAGCGACGGGCGCAAGGTCACGCTGACCGTCGCGGGCGGCTCCGTCGAGCAGTTCGATTCGTGCATGGCGACGATCCCGTCGGGCGCCTTCGCGCGGCTCATCGAGGGCGCTGCCGGCGCGAGCCCCGAGTACCTCGCCAAGCTGCGGTCCATCGACTACCTCGGCGCGAGGCTCATGGTGTTCTCCTCCGACCAGGACATCAGCCCGTACTACTGGCACAACATCAACGATGTCGACCTCCCGTTCCTCGTCTTCATCAACCACACCAAGCTGATGGGCACCGCACCGTACGGCGGGAAGAACGTCTACTACATCGCGACCTACGTCGGCATGGACCACGAGCTGTTCACCTGCAGCGACGAGGAGCTCGAGAAGGTGTGGTTCGCCGGGCTGCGCAGGGTCTTCCCGGGCTTCGCCGCCGGCGCCGTGCGCGAGAAGCACTTCTTCCGCTTCGGCAACGCGCAGCACATCGTCACCACGGACTACGCGTCGAAGATCCCGGCGCACCGCACGCCGGTGCCGAACGTGTACCTCTGCAACTTCTCGCAGATCTTCCCCGAGGATCGCGGGACGAACTACGCCGTCCGGGACGGCGAGGCGGTGGCCCGGCAGCTGATCGCCGACGCGGCGGGGTGACCGATCCGCTGACCGCGGAGCCCGGCGACACACCCCGGGGTGCCACCCCGTTCTCGCTGCTCCTCCCGGTGTACCGCGCGGACGACCCGGAATACGTCCGGCGTGCCTTCCGGAGCTCGGTGCACGAGCAGACGCTGCCGCCGTCGGAGGTCGTCGTCGTACAGGACGGCCCTGTCCCTGCCGCTCTCGCAGCTGCGCTGGAGGAGCTGTGCACCACCTCGCCGGTGCCCGCCCGGCTGGTCGTCCTGCCCGCCAATCGCGGGCTCGCCGCGGCACTGGAGCAGGGCCTCGACGAATGCGCCAACGACGTGATCGCCCGGATGGATGCGGATGACGTGTCCCTGTCGGGCCGGTTCGCGCGGCAGATCGCGAAGCTCGACGAGGGGTACGACATCGTGGGCGCCGGCATGTACGAGTTCGTGGACGAGAACGGTGCGATAGTCGGCCAGCGGATCCCGGTGACCGGTTCGGCCGAGATCGCGCGATACGCGCGGTTCCACGATCCGTTCAGCCACCCGACGGTCGTGTACCGGCGCTCCGCCGTGCGGCGGGCGGGCGGATACATCGCCGTCGGCCTCATGGAGGACTACTGGCTCTTCGCGCGGATGATCCAGGCGGGCTGCCGCGTGGCCAACGTGCCGGAGCCGCTGGTGATGTACCGGGTGGGCGCCGGAGCCTACAAGCGCCGCGGCGGGATGGCGCAGCTGCGCTCGGAGCTCGCGCTCCAGGGCCACTTCCTCCGCTCCGGCTTCACCAATCCGCTGCAGGCTGTGCGCAACGTGGCTGTGCGCGGCGCCTACCGGCTCGTGCCCGAGACGGCGCGGCGAGCGGTCTACCGGCGCCATATCGCCCAGGGCTTCCGGGCGCGCAGGACCGGCGACCGCCCTTGATAGGCTGACCGGGGCCAGTGGGCCGCGCGTGCCCACGGGTCGACGCAAGGGGGCCCTGGGGGGCCGAAGCCGAAGGACTTCTTCATGGACACCGACCTTCTCGTCGTCGGCAGCGGCTTCTTCGGACTGACGATCGCAGAGCGCGTCGCCGAGGAGCTGGGGCTGCGGGTCACGATCATCGAGCGCCGCGCTCACCTGGGCGGCAACGCCTACAGCGAGAACGAGGCGGAGACGGGCATCGAGGTGCACCGCTACGGGGCGCACCTCTTCCACACCTCGAACGAGCCGGTGTGGGAGTACGTCAACAGGTTCACGCGGTTCACCGATTACGTCCACCGCGTCTACACGAACTACCGCGGCGAGGTGTTCCCGCTTCCCATCAATCTGGGGACCATCAACCAGTACTTCCGCTCAGCCCACGGACCCGCGGAGGCGAGGAAGCTGATCGCGCAGCAGGCGTCGGAGCTCGACACCAGCGAGGCGGCGAACCTCGAGGAGAAGGCCATCTCCCTGATCGGGCGGCCCCTCTACGAGGCGTTCATCCGGGACTACACCGCGAAGCAGTGGCAGACCGACCCCCGCGAGCTGCCCGCAGAGGTGATCAGCAGGCTTCCGGTGCGCTACACCTACGACAACCGCTACTTCAACGACACCCACGAGGGCCTGCCGGTCGACGGCTACACCGCCTGGCTCGAGCGGATGGCCGACCACCCCCGCATCGAGGTCCTGCTCGACACGGACTTCTTCGACGAGTCCCAGCCGCTCAACAAGCAGGCGACGGTCGGGCGCCTGCCCATCGTGTACACGGGGCCGATCGACCGCTACTTCGGATTCGAGGCGGGCGAGCTGCAGTGGCGGACGCTCGACTTCGAGGAGGAGGTGCTGCCCGTCGGCGACTTCCAGGGGACCCCGGTGATGAACTACGCCGGCGGCGAGGTGCCGTACACCCGCATCCACGAGTTCCGCCATTTCCACCCCGAACGCGACTACACGGCGGAGAAGACCGTCATCATGCGCGAGTACTCGAGGTTCGCCGGGCGCGACGACGAGCCGTACTACCCCGTCAACACGCCGCAGGACCGCGAGCGGCTCCTGCAGTACCGCGAACTGATGAAGGGGGAGAGCGACGTGCTCTTCGGCGGTCGCCTCGGCACCTACCAGTACCTCGACATGCACATGGCGATCG